>JAYSTY010000233.1:0-19799 GCA_043719385.1 Blastocatellia bacterium
ATGGGCAAATCAAAAGGCAAAAAGCAAATCTCAAAAGGCAAAAGTGAAGATGGGCATTCTTCACTTCGCTCGCAATAACAAAAAAGTTCTGGCCTTTTGATCTTTGCCTTTTGCCTTTTGCCTTTTGATTTTACTACGCGCCTGCGCCAGTGGCCTGCGCGGTGGCCTTCAACGCCTGATCCAGATCAGCAATAATGTCTTTGATATTTTCGATGCCGACTGATAAACGGACAAGTTCTGGCGTGACTCCGGTAGTAGCTTGTTCGGCTTCCGACAACTGCGAATGCGTGGTCGAAGCCGGATGAATAATCAAAGACTTCGCATCGCCAATATTTGCCAGCAGGCTGAAAAGCTTGACCGAATTGATGAGTTGTTTACCCGCTGCGATCCCACCACGAATCCCGAACGTCACCAGCGCACCTGCTCCATTCGGAGAATATTTTTTCGCCAGCGCATGATATTTACTGGATTCCAGGCCCGGATAATTCACCCATTCGACCTGCTCATGGTTTTGCAGGAACTGCGCCACTGCCAGCGCATTTTCGGAATGCCGCTCCATTCTCAAATGAAGCGTTTCGGCTCCCTGCAAAATCAGGAACGAATTAAAGGGCGATAAGCAAGCACCCGTATCGCGCAAACCCACGACGCGCGCTTTCAGGATGAACGCCAGATTGCCAAAGGCTTCGGCATAAACGATGCCGTGATAAGACGGATCAGGAGTCGTGAAGCCAGAGAAACGACCTGACGCCTGCCAGTCAAATTTACCCGCGTCAATAATCGCACCGCCGATTGAAGTGCCGTGGCCGCCGATAAATTTTGTCAGCGATTGAATGACAATATCTGCGCCGTGTTCAATGGGGCGAATCAACGCAGGTGACGGAGTTGTGTTGTCAATCAACAACGGTAAGCCGTTTTCATGCGCGATAGCGGCAAGCTTTTCGATGTCAACGATGTCGAGCTTCGGATTGCCTACCGTTTCGGTATAAACTGCTTTGGTCTTATCGTTAATCGCCGCCCGTAATCCGGCTTCATCTTCGGCGTCTACGAAACGGACGGTGATACCTAATTTCGGCAGTGTGTAATGGAATAAATTGTAAGTTCCGCCGTACAGGGAAGTCGTCGAAACGATTTCGTCCCCCGCGCCTGCGATGTTTTGGATTGCCAGTGTGACCGCCGCCTGACCTGAAGCCAGCGCGAGGGCTGCGGCTCCACCTTCCAGCGCGGCGAGGCGTTTTTCCAGCACATCGGTCGTCGGATTCATGATGCGGGTGTAGATGTTGCCGAATTCCTGGAGCGCAAATAAGCGAGCGGCATGATCGGCATCATCGAAGCTGTACGAAGTCGTTTGATAAATTGGCACTGCGCGCGCATGTGTAGTCGGGTCCGGCGTTTGACCGCCGTGAATAGCCAGGGTTTCAAAACTAAAATTGTTGTCAGACATCTTTGGGTTTCCTTTCAAATGAGCGGTTAAGCTTTGGCGAATAGCGGTGGGATGACACACATCCGATTCAGCTAAAAGCAAAAACCTCAACGCTAAAGTTAACGTTGAGGTTCTCTGAAAAGGATGACTTTTGAGAACGATTCACGCTCTTTAGCAGTTTTTTTCGTGGAGCAAGTTACATAAATCGCCACGTAAAAATTGAGAACAGGAAAAAGTCTAGGACAGAATAAACGATTAGTCAAATTTACAAACCTGAAGCGGAAGGCTGGAAATTACGTGCGCCGGAAGCCGCCTGATTTTACCGAAAATAAATTCCGGGAACTTTTTCAGCCGTCGGAAGGAATCATAAACGGCGAGCGGCTGAAGCAGAAATTTAGGAAGCACCGAATGACAGCGCAGAAAACGAATGAACATTCCGATGATGAATTGTTTCGGCAAATGAAGGCCGGAGATGAGGCGGCTTTTATCGCGCTCTATCGGCGGTGGCAGAACGGAATTTATCGCTTTGCTTTGCGCCTGAGCGGGTCGGAAGCTGTGGCTGAGGATGTGACGCAGGAAGTCTTTATGGTTTTGATGAATGATGCTTCCCGTTACGATTCCGGCAAAGGTTCTTTGGCGGCATATTTGTACGGGATCGCACGTTTTCAGGCGCTGAAAAGAATGCAGAAAGATCGCACGATGATTTCGCTTGACGATGATAATTGGGAATTTACCAGCGATCATTTAATGATGAACGCTGATCCGTTGCTGGATTTGTCGCGGCAGGAAATGGTCAAATCGGTGCGGGATGCAATTTTAGTTTTGCCCGTGCATTATCGTGAAGTCGTTGTGCTCTGTGAACTACAGGAATTGAGTTATGCTGATGCCGCGAATGTTTTAGGCTGCGCGATTGGCACGGTGCGTTCGCGGTTGCATCGGGCGCGGGGGTTGCTGGTTGATAAATTGCGTCCCGTTGCTGATCAGGCAATTGCTAACGCTTAGGGCTGAAGTATGAAGCAGGTAGATATGAGTTGTCTTGAATTTGAAAAAATTGTGATTGATCTCGCGCACGGTGAGGTGCGTTTGCCGGATATTTCTCAGCGGCAAAGCGGCCTGGCTCATGCTGAAAATTGCGCACGATGTGCCGCTCGGCTGGCGAATGAGAAAGCTTTGAATCAGGGTTTTGGTCAGCTTATAAAAACAGATACAACGCTTGCTGCTTCACCAGAAATCGAAGCGACATTGCTCGCTGCATTTAGAAATCGAGCCGCTGTCACCCCGGTTCCCGTTCCGGCAAAGGTTTTGGTATTTCCCGCCAGACCGCGTTTTTATTGGGCGAAATGGGCGATGGCGGCTGCGGCTGCGGTGTTATTAATTGCGTTTGGTGTAGCGCGTGCGTTGCAACCACAACCACCAGATAAGGCGAATGATAAAATTGCGCAGCAATCACCAACGCCTGCGCCAACTGTCAAAGAAGAAACGCCCGCGCCTGTGCCAGCACCGCGTGAGCAGCAAGCAGCAGCTCTCGCTGTCAGCAATGGCGGTGCGAAGCCAAAAGCTATCAAGCGAAATTTTGTACCCAAACTACAACATAACCCCGACCGCGTGACGGTTGAGGTGGGACAGTTTGAAGTGGCAGAGCCGGAGCAAATTTCCGCCAAAGATTTTATGGTCTTTGATTACGCAGCAACGATGCCGCCGCCCGAACGCAGCCAAATTATGCGGGTCAAATTTCCACGCGAAAACCTGGCACCGCTTGGTATTCCGATTCCGGCGCAAATTCGCAATCGGGATTTTATCAACACGGATTTATTAGTTGGCTCCGATGGCGTCCCGCGTGCTATCAGAGTTGTGAATAAATAAAATAAACGAGGAGAAAAATTTATGAATCGCAAAATCGTTAGTATTTGCAGCACTGCGGCGTTAGTTGTTAACAGCTTTGCCGCCTTCGCACAGAACCCTGTACCGGACAAAAGCAAAACCGAGCATCAGATGGTCATCATTCAAAGCGCTCAGAGTGTAAACACTGAAGGAGTAATAAAACTTGAACGTGGCGTGCCTCCAGCAGATGTTTTAATGGCGCAGGGGGCGGACAGGACAATGACCTCTGCGTTTCAGATGAGCTTTGAAAATAAGCTGGTCAAAGGCAAGCCGTATTCTGCTGATATTGTGCAGGAAAACACGCAAACGCTGGGAGATGGCAACCGCATCGTACAACGCAGCACCTCGTTTGTTGCACGTGATAGCGAGGGGCGCACACGGCAGGAAATTTCGATTGGCTTTGGGCCGTTGGCCGGAGCGATGGCAAAAGCCCCGAAGATTATTTCGCTCAACGACCCCGTTTCCGGCAACAATTTTATGTTGCACCCTGATGAAAAGACGGCAATTAAAATGCCTTCCATGAAAACTTTCGAGCGCAGTGTAAAAGCTCCAACTGGCGAAGGTGCAAAGATTGAAATGACTCCACCGAAACCGTCTACGCAAAGAGTTTCCGGCGGTGTTCTGCAAGGCAACGCGACGCGAAAGGTGCAACCTCCCTATCCGGCTTTGGCAAAAGAAGCGGGGGCACAGGGCGCAGTACAGGTGGCGGTGACAGTTTCTGAAGATGGCAACATTATTTCGGCGGAAGCCGTCAGCGGACATCCATTGCTGAAAGAATCTGCCGTTGCCGCTGCTCGCCAGTGGACATTTAAACCAACTGAATTAGCCGGTAAGCCAGTCAAAGTGCAAGGGATTTTGACCTTCAATTTTACGCTCGCCGATGGCCCGAAAAAAGAGACCGTAGAACGCGAAGTCATGATCAGGAAAATGGATGGTGTCCCCGGTGAAATGCACATCGAAATGAATGGCGACAACTTCAAATTCTTCAGTAATACTAAATACGAAACAAAGAAAGAAGATTTGGGGACGCAAATTATCGAAGGCGTGGAATGTACAGGTACGCGCGAGACTACTACGATTCCGGCAGGTGCAGTGAATAACGAATTGCCGATTAATATCGTATCCGAATCGTGGAATTCAAAAGTTTTGGATACGGCAGTGTTGCGCAAATTCAATGATCCGCGCTACGGCGAAAACGTCTATCGCCTGACGAACATTAACCGCAGCGAACCGGCGAAAGATTTATTTGAGGTTCCCGCTGATTACACGATCAAGGAAGACGGACCGTTCAGGACGTTCCAGTTCAATGATGGGGAAGGGAAGAACATGCACGTTGAAATGAAAACGGAACAAAAGATCATCCGCAAAGAGCAGTAAGTTTGAGTGCAGAAGCAGGAGCGCTGAACGATGAATTTTTCACACTACCTTATTCATCGTTCATCGTTCCTCCTTCCTCGTTTCCGTTATTCCTCATCCGTTTCATCTACGCCAAAATATCTCATCCACTCGCTCGTTTGACCTTCGGCAACTGACGCTTCAATTTCAGGTTGCGCTGCTATTGCCGCCGCCATCAGGTTCCGAAATTGTCCCGCTTTTACTACCCGCACACCGCACGCACGGACACGATTTGAGAGTTGCAAATCCGAAGTCACGACAATAATCGCCGGACGATTCTTTTCGCGTTCGACAAATTCGATGATGCGTGAATCAGCGTCGGAATTTTGCCGTGCATAAAGCACTTTGACGCCACGAAAACTTGAGCCGTCCGCAATATTGATTTCAGGAGCGCCATCAAAAACTACTGTCAGGCGAGTTTTTTTCAAGTGTGCAAATTGCGCAAGCTCACGCAGCAGTTGTTGCCGTGCGGCTGACTTTTCTTTGTGCCAGCCGACGCGTTGTCCCATCACATTGTTGCCGTCAATCAAATACACTTAGGAAATACACCTGGCAAATACAGCTAGACTTTGATGTTGTACGATTTGATTTTGCTGTTGAGTGTTGTGTTGTTGAGTCCCAGCAATTTTGCGGCGCGACTCTGATGACCGCCAGTTAAATCCAGCGCCTGACGGATCAATTCAATTTCATAACGTGAAACTTCATCATAGAAAGAAATACCATGTGTCAGATCAAGCGCGAGAGTTGCAGTGGAAGTTAATCCAAATTGATTTGTCGGGAGATCGCGGTTGAGAATTTCAGGGCGCAGGCAATCAATGGTTATTTCATCCGTCCGCGCAATGATAACGGCACGCTCAAGCGCAGTTTCCAGTTCACGCACATTGCCAGGCCAGGCATAATTTTCGAGCAGTTGTAAAATTTCAGGCAGGAGATTTTCTGATATTCTGCGCCCGTTTTCCTGATTGTATTTGCGAATGAAATGTTGTGCGAGAGGCAAAATATCTTCCACGCGATTACGCAGTGGCGGCAAATGAATGTTGATGACATTGAGGCGATAAAATAAATCTTCGCGGAAATCACCGGATTGCACCGCGCGGCGCAAATCAATATTGGTAGCCGCAATCACCCGCGCATCAACTTTGTGCGGCGCAGTATCGCCGAGCGGCGTGAATTCGCGTTCCTGAATAACGCGCAATAATCGAGCCTGCGTTTCCGGCGGGATCGTGCTGATTTCATCCAGAAAAATTGAGCCGCCGTCCGCAACTTCAAATAATCCTTTTTTGGCCGCGACCGCTCCGGTGAACGCGCCGCGTGTGTGTCCGAAGAGTTCGGATTCAAGTAGCTCTGACGGGATGTTGCTGCAATTAACGGCAACGAATTGACCGTGTTCGGCGCGGGGCGAAGAGAAATGAATACTGCGGGCGACGACTTCTTTTCCGGTGCCGGATTCACCCGTTACCAGTACGGTCGAGCGGGCGGGCGCGACCTGTTCAATCAGGTCGTAGACTTCGCGCATCGCGGATGAATTGCCTACGATCTGGCTGCGGTCAGCCGACGCTCGCAACGTCCGACGCAACACGCGGCGTTCTTCTTCCTTGTGCCTGCGAGCAATTCCATTGGCGACAGTTTTCAAGATGTAATCATTCTCAAATGGTTTGCGAATGCAGCTAAACGCGCCGAGTTGCCACGCCGCGACAGCAGTCTCAAAGGTAGCGTAAGCGGTAATCATAATGACGACAGCTTCATTATCTATTTTGAGAATTTCTGCGAGCGTGCGCAAACCGCCGATGCCCGGCATTGAAACGTCCAGTAACACTACCTCATAAGATTTCTCGCTGAATTTGCTGATTCCCTCTTCGCCCTGTTTGGCGAGGTCTACGCGATAGCCTTCCGGCGAGAGCAGGCTTTCCAGCACATCGCGCATGATCTCTTCGTCATCAATTACTAAAATATTCCCTTTTTTCGCCATAATGAAAATTGTAACTCAAGTTATGCGATCTGTCAGAATTGCAAGACTGAGCCATTCCTGTAAATTTGCGGCTAAATTCTTTTTTCTTAAAAGCTATAACTTGGAAAAATGCTTCACATCAAACATAATCGCAAGTATGGCAGACAAAAAACGAATCTTTTTGATTGATGGAATGGCAAATATTTTTCGTTCTTATTATGCCGTTCGCGGTCTTTCGACTTCTAAAGGCGTGCCGACGAATGCGGTGTTTGGCTTTGTCATGATGTTGCGCAGCCTGCTCACCAAACACAAACCCGATTACATCGGCGTCGTCCTTGATTCCAAAGAAAAAACTTTTCGGCACGAAAAATACGAACTGTACAAAGCGAACCGGACAGAGATGCCGGAAGATTTAGTTTTGCAGCTTCCATTAATAAACCGCGTCTGCGCCGCCTATCGCGTACCGATCTTAAAAGTCCCCGGTTTTGAAGCGGATGATTTGATCGGAACCTTAGCCAATAAAGCAGCCGAACAGGGTTTGCAAGCCGTGATCGTTTCCAGCGATAAAGATTTGTGCCAGCTTGTGCGCGATTCTGAAATTATCGTCCTCAAAACCGATAAATCCGGCGAAGCCTGGATTGACGAAGTTGGTGTGAAAGAGCGATTAGGCGTCCGTCCCGATCAAATTGTGGACTGGCTGGGATTGATGGGGGATTCCTCGGACAACATTCCCGGCGCTCCGGGCATTGGTGAAAAAGGCGCTATCGGATTGCTCGAACAGTTTGGTTCAATCGAAGCCGCGCTTGCCGGATGGGAAGAAGTAAAGAAAAAAACGTATCGTGAATCATTACGTGACAATGCGGATTTGATCAGGCTTTCGCGCGAACTGGCGACGATTGAAAATGCGGCTCCGGTGGAACTGGTGCTGGAAGATTTGATTATCGAAGAGCCGGATCGTGAAGTTGCTTATGCGCTCTTTACTGAACTTGAATTCAACCAGTTGGCGCGGGAGTTTGCCGACGCCGCGACGCCCACAAAAACTGCTGAGCCGGTTGCTGCCACAACTAAAAATTATCGTCAGATCAAATTTGTTGCTGACTTGAAAAAACTGGTGAATACACTGTTGGCAAAAGATCGCTTTGCGTTTGCTCTGGCAGTTAATAAATCTTCGCTTGAAATTCTCGTACCAACGGAGCTTCCCGATGATTTGTTCACGATTGCTGAACGCGAAGAAAAGAAAATAGCTGCTGCGCCGCGCTTGTCAGGAGTGGCTTTTTCGACGGCAGCGAACCAGAGTGACTATGTTGATCTTGACCTGATGGATGATCGCGCTGGCGCTGTGGAAATATTGAAAGAATTATTCGATAACGGTCTGCTTGAAAAATCTGTCCACGGCTATAAAGAGGCCTTGCGATTAGCGGCAAGCGAAGGGATTACGCTCGAAGCCGTGACCGACGACACCCTGTTGCAGGCTTATTTGCTTGATCCTGAAGTTGCGCAATATGACCTGCCCTCGTTAGCGCGCAAATTTTTAGGGCAGGAAATATCCCTGCCAAGTGAACTGTCTGAATTAGCGCTCCTGCAAGCGGACATTACCGGACAGTTGGCGAATGTTTTATCCGCCAAAATCGCAGAAGCCGGATTACAAAAAATTTACGCAGAAATTGAGTTACCCTTAGTTCCTTTGCTCGTTAAAATTGAAGATGCCGGATTCCTGGTTGATCCCAAAGCACTGAGCGAAGCTTCCGCTGAAATGCAGCGCGACCTGGATAGATTAACGCTGCAAATTTACGAACTTGCCGGCGAGCAATTCAACATCAATTCACCCAGCCAGCTTGGCGAAATTTTTGAGAAGCTGAACTTTGAAGTTCCGCGTCGCACGAAAACCGGCAAAATTCAAACCAACCGCGAAGTGCTTGAAGAGTTAGCCGAAAAATATGATCTGGCAAAACTGGTTATGGAGTACCGCGAAATCAGCAAACTGAAAAGCACCTACGCCGATTCACTGCCATTGCTGATTAGTCCGCGTGATGGGCGAATTCATACCACCTTAAATCAAACTGTCGCCGTGACCGGGCGGCTGAGCAGTGAAAATCCGAATTTGCAAAATATTCCGATTCGGACTGAGCTTGGGCGACGAATTCGGCGCGCCTTTATTCCCGCACCAGGGCATGTTTTGCTCTCCGCCGATTACTCACAAATTGAGCTGCGTCTGCTGGCGCATATCACCCAGGATGCGGAAATGCTGGATGCGTTTCAGAACGGTGAAGACATTCACTCCCGCACGGCCCGGCGCGTTTTTGGGGCGCAGACAACTGAAGAACTGAAAGAGAAACGGCGCGTGGCCAAAATTGTGAATTTCGCCATTGCCTATGCGGTCGGAGCTTTTGGCCTGGCTCCCCGCGTCGGGATTTCGCGGTACGAGGCTAAACAGGTGATTGAGGACTATTACAAAACTTATGTGGGCGTAAAAAAGTACATGGACGAGATGCCCGAAAAAGTTCGTCAGGACAACGGCATCGTTCGTTCATTGCTGGGGCGCTGGCGCAAATTACCGGACATCAACAATAAAAATCATAATTTGCGTTCCCGTGCTGAACGGGAAGCGATCAATATGCCGATGCAGGGAAGCGCCTCTGATCTGGTGAAAATTGCCATGTTGCAGGTAGAGAAAGCGCTAAATCAGGCGGGCTTGCACGCCAAAATGATTTTACAAGTGCATGATGAACTGGTTTTTGAAGTGCCAGTGAATGAAGTTTCGCAGACTACTGAAATTGTCAAAAACATAATGGAAATTGCATCCGAACTAACGGTTCCGCTCGTAGTTGAAATGGGTTCCGGGAATAATTGGATGGAAGCTAAGCCTTAATGCCAGCGATTTTTACGAAACCTGTTCCGGTTTGACCGAATTTGTGTGATCTGACTTGAGGTATATGTGGTTAACACGCAGCAAATTAAAGTGTTGACACAACAGAGGCTATCGTATAGATTCTCGCGGAAAGTTTTATCGTGGATTTGCAGCATCTTTGAAAATAAATGACAGAGTAAAAAAGTAAAGAAACGAATTAATCACGAGCTGTCACAAGTCCAAGTCGCATAAATTGCAGTTGTTCGTAAGTTAATGCTTCGCAGTTAAAAATAAAGATAAACTCTGTACGAAACTAAATGATTATCAGGAGTTCACACAGATTGGTTTTTATACTCCCCGTAACAATCTGAAGAAAATAAGAAATCAAGCAATAATTTGTTTTTAGGTTTAAACATAAAATTGTTACAGCTTCGATGAACAGGAACCAGGCAGTTACAGTTCAAACGAAGTATTAAGTATTCAATCAATTACTTCCAGGAGGATAGATATGATTTCCGCGAGACGAATAATGGGTCTGCTTTTGATGCTGGTGTTGAGCACGGTCTGCACAGTGGCACAGACTCCTCGTTCGGAAGATGATCCTCGCAACGTGGCTCCGACTGTTTCAGGCGGAACCGGACTTTTCACTGTCTACGATGCACAGACGCTGAGAAGAGGCGAGTTCAACTTTGGTTTTTTTGCTAATCACAAACACCGCGATCCGGGTGATGTACGTTTCCAGGATTATCCGGTTAACTTCCAGGTGGGATTTAATGACCACTTTGAATTCTTCGCCAACTTTGATACGCAACGAATAGCAGTTTCCCGACGCCCTGAATTTTTGAGCGGGTTTTACCTGCCCGATGTCAGAACCGCGACACTGGCTCCAGGACGTGTCACCATTCGTCCCGGGACGAATGTAGTTGGAACGGTTATCGGCGATCCTTGTGGCAACGGCGGATTTGCCGGACCCTGTGGCAGCTTTGGACCTTTCACGGCTCGTCCTTCTGGCAACAATACGGCTATTTATCCAGGTTTGGGCGCACCAGTTGGTGGCATCCTGCCGGCGATTCCTGCCAATAATCTTCCCAGCTACCAGGTTGATGCTCCTTTTCTGGCTCGCTTTAGCGGCAGCGGAGTCGGAGACATTACTTTGGGCGCCAAGATTCGCCTGACTGCTCCCAACAGTGCGTTTGGCGTCGCGCTGATTCCCATCTTTAAAATTCCTACCACTCGCACCCTCAATGTTGGGCTTGAGCGCGGGCGTGGCACAGGTGCTTATGATTATGGTGTAACGGTAGCTTTTGATGGTCGTTTGCATAAACACATCAACCTCAGCGCCAACATCGGCTTTATCAAAATCGGCGATCCCCGCGCTGAAGATATCCGCTTAGGCGCGCGTTCAGGCCAGGCTGGAGTTATCAACGGATTTGGCAGCAGCACTCGCGCACTTGATCTGCCAAACAAATTGATTGGTGGAATTGGCGTAGACTTCCCGTTGAGCCGCTATTTAGCTTTCATCGCTGAAGTTCGTAGCGAACGCGCAGTTGGCTCACACACTCCATCATTACTCAATAATAGCCCGGTGGACCTGGTTGCCGGGGCAAGAATTTTCCCGGCTCGCTGGTTTTCTCTGTCGGCTGCTTATCAGCGACATCTGAACTGGATGTCAGGGATTGATCGTCCGGGCAGCACTCCTGATGGATTCATCGCGGGCCTTTCGATTGGTCACGTCAACAAACGTGAACCTGCGATCCTGCCAAATAATCCGCCCACTGTTGCGCTGTCGCTTGGCTCAGTAACCAACAACACCAAAGACTTGCAACACGCCGATGGAAATACTATTTGTGCTGGCGATTCGGTCGCTTTGAGCGCCAACGCGAAAGACCCGGATGGCGACACTTTGACGTATAAGTGGACAACCACCGGTGGCAGAATCGTTGGTGATGGCGCTAACGTTTCATTTGATTCCACTGGTTTAGCGCCTGGTGATTACAACGTCACGGTTGAAGTTGACGATGGTTGCGGTTGCGTAGCTTTCGACACCAAGACAGTTCATGTCTCCAAGTGTGATCCAATTTTGGTCTGCTTTACGACCACCAATCTTGATGTTACTCCGGCTTCCAGCGAAGTTAATGCAGGTGAAGCTGTCAGCTTTACCAGTTCGTCTGTTTCAGGCGGAACCGGCTTTGGTGATATTACCTATAGCTGGAAGGCTTCAGCAGGAACTATCACTGGCAACGGAACCAGCGCACGCCTTGACACTACTGGCGTTGCTCCTGGTACCAGCATTGATGTGACGGCAATGGCAAACAGCGCAGCGGGCAATTGCTCGGCCAGCGGAACTGCTAAAGTCACGATCAAGGTTGCGGCGCCACCGAAGCCAACTGTCGTTGTGTTAACACCTTGCACAACCTTCAAGAAAAACAACGCTCGCGTTGACAATGCTTGCAAGGCCGTGTTGCAGGACGTGGCCAGACAGTTGCAGGCTGATCCACAGGCGCAACTCGTGGTTGATTCTTATCGTGGTGAAAAAGAGAAACCAGACACTCTTGATCTCCAGCGTGGCAAGAACGTCCGTGATCGTTTAGCCGACGGTTCAGTTGGCACAGCGATTGACGCTAACCGTATTGTTGTTCGCCCAGGCGGTGTTTCAACCGACGGAAGTCAGGTCAGGCTGACGCTCGTACCTTCAGGCGCTGATATGCCAGAAGGCCCGGCACCTGCTACTTTGGGTGATGTTAACCCGGAGAAGAAGGCGGCTCCGGTTCGCAAAGGCAAACGTCGTCGCTAATAACCTGTCGTAGCAATACGACGTAAATAAATTGGGCAGGTGGTCAAATAGATCATCTGCCCTTTTTTAATTCTCATGCTCATTACCAGTCCGGTAAATCCACAACTCAAATTTGCTCGTCGTGTACGTGAGGGCAAAGAGCCAACCGCTATGTTTGTCGAAGGCGAACGACTTGCTGAAGAATGCCTGCGCTCAAATAATATTTTGCTGGCGGCCTTCCACACACCTGAACCTGGCTGGCGAACAGAAGCGGTCATTCATGAACTGCAACAACGCAACTGTCCGGTGTATAAAACATCGGCGGAAGCTTTTGAAGTGGTCAGCGATACCGTAAATTCGCAGGGCATCATTATCATTGCCGAACGCCCGCAGTGGGATTTTGCGACGATCATTAAACAACAATCCAATCTATTGCTTGCCCTTGATGCAGTGCAGGACCCTGGCAATGTTGGCGCGATTATGCGCACTGCCGAAGCGGCGGGAGTGCAGGGAATTATCGCCTTAAAAGGCACGGTTGATTGCTTTGCGCCGAAAACACTGCGGAGTGCGATGGGAGCAGCTTTTCGCTTGCCAATTGTGACGGATATTGAACCGGCGCAATTAATTGAAAAATGTCGCGCCCTACAAATCACCATCGCGGCCACTGCCTCGGAAGCCTCTTTGGTGTATAGTGATTACGCTTGGAGCCAGCCAACGATGGTGATTTTGGGCAATGAAGCGCGGGGCATCAGCGCCGAAATTATGGCAGCCTGTGATGTCCGCATGCAGATTCCGCTCTCTCCGCCCGTCGAATCCCTGAACGTGGCGGCGGCGGCAGCGGTTGTGTTGTTCGAGGCTGCACGCCAAAGAAGAATTAAACTTTCCCTTTAAATTCACGTATATTGTTGAGCGATGAACAACGATAATATCCCCAAAGATGAAGCCATAGCGAATCGAGTCGAAGGCGGTGTGCGCAAATTTTTTGAGCGGCTTGGCGGCGCTTTGGATTTTGCTCTGCGTCGCCCCCTGAATCAGCAAACGCGCACGGATATTACAGCCCTGATTCCTCCCCTTGAACGCGCCGTCGAAGAACATCTGCGGCACGAAGGAGCGCGGATCATCGCTCCCAATTTGATTGAGTTTCGTTATGATTATGAAACCTATCAGCATTTGACTGTGAAGCGACGCGAATATCTTGAGCGTGAATTGCGCGCCTCGGTTTACGAATTCATTCATAATCGCCGCTATGCCACGCTGGGCGACGTGCAGGTCAAAGTTGCCTATGACATGTTCACCCGCAAATTGACGATCAAAACTGCTTTTCCCGACGAAAACATTTCCGCCACCGTCACTCAATCATCATCGCCAGCCGCAGCTATTGAGCCGCCAAAAACCAGCGCGATTGCAATTACACTGAGAGGCAGAAATTTTGAAATTAGTGGCAAAGGCCAGACACGGATGACGATTGGGCGCAGCCGCGACAACGCTTTGATTATTGAGGACTCGACTGTTTCCAGTGTTCACGCGGCGTTTTCCGCATCGCCAGCCGGAACCATTTACCTGACCGATTTAGGCAGCAGCAATGGGACATTCGTCAACGGTGTGCAAATCCTGATGGGCGATAAAACTATTGTCAAATCAGGCGATCAGTTGAAGTTTGGAGAAATAGAAGTGACTTTTTCTGGTGAGGTAAGCGGTTAGTTTGCGCCCTGTGCTTTGCTCATCATCAGTCGGCCTGAAATATTTTTTTGAGGTAGCGCAAATTAACAGTTTGCGCCTCATTCAGCCCCTATGAATTTTCCCTTCATCGCAACGCTCATTTTTATCATCGGCTTGATTGGCCTGCTGCTTTCGCTTTTCCTTTCCACCTGGCGATTTTCGCGTCAGCCTGTAACCAGCGAACTGCCTGATATGCCGGATGATTTCGGCCCGAAGCTCACCAGCAAGCGCCTCCGTTTGGTGCGCTGGGCCTTTGCGGCATTAGTAGTCACAGCGTTTGGTTTTCACGTTTACTGGAGTTTGTTTGCTGCCGGGCCGATCAGTGAAAACAAAGATTTTGAGCATTTGAAAAACACGCGTGATCAACGCAACCGCCGCGATGCCGAAGCCAATTTGCGCGGCTGGGTTTTTGATCGTCACAAAGATTACAAGCGTTCGCTGGCAAAATATCGCTATCTCAACGGCAGAATCATGCGGGATTATCCGCTTGGCGCGGCGGCGGCACACATTATCGGTTACAGCGGTCTGGCGCGTGGCGATGCAATGCTTGAACGCGCCGTCGAAACGCAACCGCCGCCCAAACAGGTCGAAAAAAACTGGTGGGAGAAAATGATTTCCTATGCTTCATTTGAAACGCAGGAACCGAAAATTGACGCGGGTCGGGATTTGCAGTTAACGATTGATTACGATTTGCAAAAGGCGGCGTTTGAGCAACTTCAGCAAAAAGGCCACAAGGGCGCAGTCGTTATGGTCAATCCGCAAACAGGTGAAATTCTGGTGCTGGTCAGCAATCCCAGCTTCGATCCCGATGACATTAACAACGATGTGAAGTGGAGCGAAATTCGCGGTGATTTGAAAAATCGCCCTCTGCTGAATCGGGCGCTGAATGAATATTATCTGCCGGGATCAACCTTGAAAACAATCACGGCGGCAGCGGCGCTTGACTCGCGTTTGCAGGACAAAGTTTTTTTGTGTCAGGCCGAAGGCTGGACTCCGCCGGGATCAGGCCGCGCCATCCGCGATGACGAAGGCGAAGCGCACGGCAGGATCGGACTGGTCGAAGCGTATACGCATTCGTGCAATCAATATTTTGCGCAACTCGGCGTCGAAGTCGAACGCCAGCGCATGGGCGAGGCGGCATCACGCTTTGGCCTGAAGGTCTTTGATAACGCTGGGTCTTCGATTGGCACAGGTTCGATTCACGGTCTTTGGAACTCTGAAAATAAAATGCTGAGTGATGTGATGGCTCCGCTGAATTCAACTTTTGTAAGCGGCAACAAAATTACGAAATATGATCTTGCGCTTGAATCCATTGGGCAGGGTTATGTCCAACTCACGCCGTTTCACATGGCGTTCGTGGCCGCAGCCGCAGCGAATTTGCAAGGTAATGTGATGAGGCCGTTGCTTGAAACAGGTCGTCAACCTGTCGCGCTCAGTCAGGCGATGACTGCCGAAACTGCTAAAACTGTGCGTGAGTTAATGACCTCGGTTGTCGAACGCGGAACGGCGGCAGGAGTCTTTGGGACGACGATCAGGCAAAGCGGAATTACTGCTGGGGGGAAAACCGGAACAGCGCAACGTGAAGTCCCGGTGATTGATGCGAAGACTGAAAAGCCTGTGACTTTTCGTGATTCACGGGGCAAAGAACATGTCAAAAAAGAAAACCGCATTGATTCATGGTTCATCGGATTTGCACCCGCCAACAATCCAACTATTGCGTTTGCTGTCCTGGTTGAGGGCGGCGGCTACGGCGCAAAAACTTCTGCGCCCATCGCGGCGAATTTATTGGTGAAAGCGAAAGACCTGGGATTACTAAAAGCTGATGGCGAAGTGACGGCAACCCCGACCAGCCCTGCAACGCCGCGCACGAATCGGGTAAAAACGAAACGGCGATAACTGTATCTGAACGTAGCGCAACCAGCCATGGTTGCGACAGTCTTTGCGATAGCAAAGGCTAATCTATTACTCATTCGCAACCCTGGCTGGTTGCGCTACGTTGCTTAGCTCCTGCCAAATTATCAATAAAATAAGTGGACAACCAGAGGTCGCAAACAATGCAAATCAAACGTGAATATGTTGAAATTTCTGTCGCTGGAAAAATGATGCGAACGCTGATTTCTCATCCGACAAACGCCGGGAAATATCCGGGGCTTGTTTTATTTTCCGATATCTTTCAACTCAGCGAACCATTGCAACGCTTCTGTGCGCGTTTGGCGGGTTATGGATTTGTTATCGCGGCGCACGAAATCTTTCATCGGTTAGAACCAGCAGGTACGATTTTGCCGCAGGATGACGAAGGCCGTCTGCGTGGTACAAGCAATCAACAGGCAACTCCGGTCGCGCATTTTGACGAAGATTGCCAGGCTGTGATTGCGTACCTGAAAAAACATCCGCTGGTGGCTGAAAATAAAATTGGCGCTGGTGGATTTTGTATTGGTGGGCATCTGGCTTTTCGTGCAGCGTTGCAGCCTGAAGTGAAAACTACGGTTTGCTTTTATCCCACCTGGTTACACAACGGAAAATTAGGGCAGGGAGAAAATGCCGATTCGTTGACACGTGCCGCAGAAATTCGGGGCGAAATGCTGATCGTTTTCGGGACGCTCGATCAAATGATTCCGCACGAAGCAAGAGTGATGATTGAAAAAACGCTGAAGAAAATTGGCGTGAAATTTGAGACTCGCATGTACGCCGCTGAGCATGGATTTATGCGCGATGATCGGGCGGCGTATGATCCTGAATATGCGGATAAGGCATTTGGTGAAGCGGCTAAATTTTTCAGGCGCGGGTTCTGATAAAAGTGTAATTCCTATCTCGATTTTCGCCCTACGCTTTGCGCCAGTTCCAATGTTTTGCTGATGATTTTATCTTCGATTTCGGGTGCCCACGAAGTTGGTTGATCGTAATAAATCATTGAATCCACGACCTCGTAACCGCCCTCACTAAACATCCGTGACGAGGGAATATACGCCATCACATCATTGGTGTAACCGGCGACCCACAAACCATTCGCGCCCAATTCTTTTTTAAGTCGCAACGCGTAATCGGTGACGACTTCGCCAGCCAGGCCGATCAAGGTGAAATCACTGCCAATTTGGAAAATCTGAATGGTGTAAGGATATTCCGAAATTAATTTTCCATCCCGCTGCATCCGCGCCAGCATTCTTTCTGCATGACGTTTTTTGAAGCTGTTCTGGTCACTCAAACGCGCCTGAAATTCTGCCCGCGTCGGCGTAGTCGCAAAAGGAATATTCACGCGATCAAACGCCGTTTTGACACTCCCTTTGACGCCGGACATTTTGCCTTTGACGACCTGCTCAACTATACCTGCCAATGATGCTCCATGTTGCTGCGCCAGTTCCAGTGTGCTGCGTGGATTGGGATTGATGTCCGCGCCGCAACCCATCACGAACATTGCTGTCACGCCCGGATTGGCGCTTTCCAACTCCGCCTGGGCAAAGCCCGCATAATCTCCGCTCACCTGGTAAAACTTGTCGGTCAGCGTCGTGTTGTGACAGGCGTAGCCAAAAACAATTCCCAACAATTTGTCACGCGTTGACTCAATCCGTAAAACCGGCACATCCTGATCCACGACACCTTTGGGATTGACGCCGATTTTGATGCCGTTTTCGGCTGGCTCGCGGCGATTGACGGCAAAATTTCCTGTGCCATGTCCCAGCGAAATTTTCACTGGCCCCATATCTTTCAACGCCTGCCCAATGGCCCAGATTACGCGGTCATGCAAAAACTGAGAATACTCATAAATCGTGGTAGCCTGCTCGCCATCCAACTGATAAGCCCCGACCAGGCTGTGACGAATCACCGGGCCGGTATGCGTGTGCGAAGAGTTGAGCATCAGTTGCTCACGTTCCAGTCCATATTTAGTTTTGGCAGTTTCGGCGATGGATTCGGCCAGCTCACGCGAAAAACCGAGAATGTCGGTCGTGACTAAAACACAGGCTCTGCCGTCTTCTTCCGCGATGGCTAACGCCTTGGCATAGATGTCATGGATTTTTCCTTCGGATGGTTTATTGCGCGCCGCATAGCCGGAAAGCCAGATGGGTTTTTCAGGTGTGATAACGACTTTGGCAATGCCGGCTTTCAACGGTTTGGCAAAAACAGGGAAAGAGCAGGCCGCAATGATGAATGCGATGGAGCAAAAGTAAAACAGCTTTTTCATAATATTATATTGGTGATTTTTTACATCACCTGCGTCGGAGTCAGGATATTTTGCAACGCAGCTTCATCTAAAAAATAAGTTTCGTTACAAAATCCACAGGTTAGTTCTGCGCCATTATCCTGGGCGATCATGTCCTTAACTTCATCCTCGCCCAGCGAAGAAATCAGCGTGACGGCGCGTTCATAAGAACAGCGACAACGAAACTCCACGGAAATTTTTTCCAAAACTTCAAAAGAAATCAATCCCAGCGCTTCTTGTATGATTTGTTCGGCATCCGCGCCATTGCGAATCAGTTCAGTGATATGCGGCATGCGCGCAACCGTATCTTCGATTATGACCAGAATGTTCGGATCGGCTCCCGGCAAGGCCTGAATCAAAAATCCTCCGGCAGCAGTGATTTTGGCCTGCTCAAGTTCGTAAAATACGCCCAGCGCCACCGCTGAATTAATTTGCTCAGACTTATTTAAGTAATGCGCGATGTCTTCCGCAATTTCGCCGGAAACCAGCGGGACAGAGCCGGTATAGGATTCTTTGCGCAGGCCAATTTCGTCACCGGCTTCACGAATCACATGCAACATCCCCTCGCCGTTGCCTTTGATAATGCCTTTGACATCAAACTTGCCGAGGTCATTTAACGGCAAATCTGCGTCAGGATTATTCACGTAGCCGCGTACTGTTCCGTGTGGCGAAGCCTCCGCTGTCAGCGAAACAATTGGCCCTTCACCACGAATTTGCAGCGTAATCATTTCGAGGTCTTTAAATGTTCGACCCAATAATAAGGCTCCGGTCAGCAGTCGTCCAAGCGCCGCCGAAGCGGTCGGCGAAGTTTGATGACGACGACAGGCTTCGTCCACCAGTTCGGATGTAACTACGGCAATGATGCGAATCGTTTGATTGGCCGCTAAACCCTGGATTAAATGATCGGTCATAATCAGTTGTCGGTGATCGGTGATCGGTGGTCGGTGATCGGAATTTCCCGAACACTGACCACTGACCACCAATTTATATTTCGGCAAAATTTCTTAATAGCTTCAGTCCCGTTGCCTGGCTTTTTTCCGGGTGAAATTGCACGCCAATAATATTGTCACGCCCACAGATCGAAGCATACTTCAGGCCATACTCAGTCATTCCATAAATGCAGGATATATCCTGTGTCTCGACATAATAGGAATGGACAAAGTAGAAAAACGATTGATCCGGCAAGTCTTGGAAAATTGGATTTTGGCGCTGATCGCTTTGCAACTCAACCTGATTCCAGCCCACGTGTGGGACGCGCAAATTGTCAGGGAACTTGATGACTTTTCCTTTGAGTAAACCCAGCCCCTGGTGAATTCCAAATTCGTGGCCTTCTTCAAATAGCATCTGCAAACCGACGCATAAGCCCAGAATCGGCTTGCCCGCATTGGCGGCTTCGAGCACTAATTTGTCAAAGCCCAGATCGCGTAACGATTGCATCGCATAGCCGAATGCACCAACGCCTAATAAAACAAGCTTCTCAGCCTCGCGCAATACTTTTTCATCGCGGGTGACAACCGCGTCAATGCCCTGTGCGGTGAAGGCTTTTTCCACGCTGCGTAAATTTCCGATGCCGTAATCAATGATTGCGATAGACATAACGAGTTAAATCAAATGGCAAAT
>JAYSTY010000234.1:0-1278 GCA_043719385.1 Blastocatellia bacterium
GGCTCCGAAATGCTCCATTGGGATTGCCCTTTAAGTTAGACGCTGAAACTCTACGGCGCGGGCTGAATTTTACTTTTGCCTCCGATCTTGGCGACCTTGATTTACTTGGCGAAGTAGCAGGAGTCGGGACTTTTGAACAAGCTGCACCATTAGCCGAAATAGCCGAAATGGCTAACGTGCAATATCGCTTTCTTTCTCTTCCACAATTGATTGCCGCCAAGCGAGCAGCAGGACGCCCAAAAGACCTGGATGCTTTGCCGGAACTGGAGGCATTATTAGAATTACAGCAAATTACGTACTCGGACGACGAAACGGAATAATAGCTTGACTACCGAAATTACCAATCCCCACGATAAATTTTTCAAGGAAATCTTCGGACAGCCGGAAATTGCCGCTGACTTCATGGTCAATTATTTGCCCGCACCCGTCGTGGCAGAGTTGGATTTGTCGGCGCCGGAATTAGTGAAGGATTCATTCGTAGACGCCAATTTGCAGGAACATTTTTCAGACTTGCTCTACAAAGTGAAGTTGCGAGGTGTGAATGCAGACGCATTTATTTTTTTCCTTTTCGAGCATAAGAGCGTGCCGGACGAATGGGTAGCATTACAAATTTTGCGCTATTTATTGGAATTCTGGGAGCAATGCAAGCGTGAAGGCACGAAGAAATTACCGCCAGTTTTCCCAATCGTCTTTTATCACGGCACGAAAAAATGGAGTTTTCCTGCTAACTTCCATGCGCTGATTAATTTTAGCGGGCAGGAATACCTGAAGCCCTTTGTACCAGAATACAAATGCTTCCTTTGTGATTTAACCCAAATCGAAGAGCCTGCAATCATTGGTACTGAGTATTTGAGAGCTACGCTACTACTGATGAAGAACATTCGTCAGGCAGATTTGAAGAAGCGACTTGATTACATTTGGGGAATGCTCAAAAATGCTTCTCAGGTTAAAATAGCTGATTACATCGTGACTTGTTTTCGATATATTTCTGCGGCAAATAATCATCTGACTGCCGACGAATTGACAGGTGTTATCAAAAGAGATTTTTCCGCGAGTGAAGGAGCAATTATGGCACAACTAGCAAAAGATTGGATTCAACAAGGGCTGGAGCAAGGTCGTAATCTTGGACTTCAAGAAGGACTTCAAGAAGGACGACAAGTTGGACTTCAAGAAGGGCGTCAAGAAGGGCGTCAAGAAGGGCGTCGGGAAGAAGCAGGGCGAACGGCGCTCCGATTTATTGCGCGACGCATTGGAATTATTCCTGCCACGCAGCAGGAC
>JAYSTY010000235.1:0-7756 GCA_043719385.1 Blastocatellia bacterium
GCATAAGTTGCCGCTTGAGGTTCTGTCATTAGACTGACGATGCCCACTGTGATGTTGTCGTGACCGCCTCGTTCTTTCGCCAGGGAGATGAGCTTTGCACAAGCTGCACCTGGTTCATAACTTTCTACGGCTTGTTTTATTTCCTCATCTTCAACCAGGTCATAAAGACCATCAGAACAAAGTAAAAAACGATCCTGTGGTTGCACGGGAAAAGGTTTTTCCCAAATGGTCGCTTTTACTTTGGGCTGAGTGCCGAGGGCGCGCAGGATAATGTTTTTGTCTTCGTGATGCCGTGCCGCTTTCAGCGTCAACAATCCGTGCCTGACCATTTCCATCACTGCCGAATGGTCTTCGGACATTAAATAAATTTGCCCACCGCGCACTAAATACAAACGACTGTCGCCAATGTGTGCGCAGTACGCCAAACCATTATGGAGCGCGAGTGCCGTACAGGTTGTCCCCATTCCCTGTAATTCAGGTTCTTTTTTGGCGCGGTGGCGAATGGCGGTGTTGGCGGTACTAAAAGCTGAATCAAGCGCAATATTCGGGCTGGCTGGATCGGCATAATAAACGTTTCTGATGATTTCAACCGCAAGCTGGCTGGCAATTTCTCCTGCCGCGTGTCCGCCCATTCCATCCGCCACGATCATCAACATCCCTTTTTTATGGCGCGTTTGCTCGTCTTCTGGTTGGAAGAACAAACCAGAATCTTCATTGACGGCGCGCTGGCATCCGACATCGGTTTGCACGACACCCGTCATTGAATTGGTAACCGAGGCAAAAGCCTGGTGGTGTTCTCCGGTTTTCGCAATCATCTTTGCCGCTGGTGGCTGGTTCGCGCCTGCCAGCTGTGAACGAAAAAATCTTTTTAGTTGAGCAAACATCATGGCTTCCTTCCGCGTGTTGGATAAATTAATTTTTCTTTTTCATTTGCCAGGAGTTGATCCTGAATTCCATCAAACTTTGTGTGCCAATTTGTAAGGGCACGACATAATCCTCGCGTCCTTCTTTATGGGCAGTAATGATAATTTTATCGCCGGGTTTGGCTTTGAACTCAAGCGGCGTTGATTCTGTGCGTTCGCCAGCGGCGGTTTGCAGGCTCACGCTCAATTGACCAAGCGTATCGTCTGCGACAATGCGAGTCGTGACTCCTTCTATTTCCGCCAACTGCGGTGAGGGAGACGGAGCAGGCGATGATGAAGGCGAAGGCAGCGGTTCTGTTTGCGTTTTACTTGCCTGTAGTTGAATTGTCGGTGATGGTAAAGGCTGTACCTCTACCTTCGTTGCAGGGGCTGCCGCAAAATAAGAGAACCCGAACAGAATAAATAAAAGGGACGTGGCGCCGATTGAAATTGTGGGCCAATAAGTTTTCAAACTTTGTGGCATCTGCCAGCGCGGTTTTTCATCTTCGACTTGCGCGAACTCGTGAACCGCCACTGTCGCTGCCAGCCGCGATAAGTCATGCAACAAGTCGCTGGTGGACTGATAACGATCCTGCGGTTTCTTTTTCAGGCACCGGGCAATGATGTTTTCGACTTCACGCGGGACAAGCTGATTCAATCGCGTCGGCGCAATGTACTCTCCTTTGCTGATGCTGTTGCTTAACTTGCCAATCGTCGTGGCCTCGAATGGAACCTGCCCGGTGAACATTTCATACAGAATGATTCCCAGCTCCCAAATATCCGAGCGCACATCCGCTACGCCAGTATTGAGTTGTTCAGGCGAGAGATATTGCAACGTTCCGACGACGCCATTGGTTTGCGTCAGGTCGGGTGAAAGAGATCCTTTGGCAATGCCGAAATCGAGTAATTTCACTTGCCCGGTTGAACTGATTTTGACATTGCTGGCTTTGAGGTCGCGGTGAATAATGCCCTGACTGTGGATGTAACCGACGGCCTCAACAATTGCTTGAAAAAGATAGCTTGCTTCTGATAATCCGAGCCTCCCGCGTGCGGTGATTGTTTCTGCCAGGGTGTTTCCATCCACATATTCCATTACGATGCAGGGCATTCCGTTGCAATCGTGAAAGGCATAAAAGCGCGGAATGTTAGGATGTAGCAAACTAGCGTGGATGCGGGCTTCATTAAAAAATCGTTCCAGTAAATTCGCCCCCTCGCTCACTTTTGTCAGGACTTTAACGGCGGCGACCTGTCCGGTTTTCAAATTCACGGCGCGATAAACTTCGCCCATTCCGCCTGCGCCCAGGAAATCAATCAAACGAAAATCACCGATGATGGTATTGATTAAATTTGTTGCGACCATATTAATAAAGGCGAAGCTTGCTGATTCAGCAAACTTCGCCTTCCTCCGTGCGCTTAGTTTTTGATCGGTGCGATGCCCATTAATTCTTTGCCATAACGAATCGGGATGGCGAGGCTGACGGAGGCTGGCGAGCCACCCGGATCACCCGCCCAGGCCGAGTAAATTCCAATCACTTTGCCGTGGTCATCGAAGACCGGGCCACCACTGTTGCCAGGGCCAGTCGAGTTGACTGTTAATTGCAGGTAATCACCCGCCGAACTTACCACCATATCTTTACCCCCAAGCGGCGATTGTCCGCGCAAGATGGCTCCCACATTACCTGAACTTAACGTTGGCACCGGGACTTCGGCAGTGTTGTAGGTGCGATTGAACATATCCTGCGAAAAGATCACGCTGTATTGTGGTCGCGTCAAAGCGGGATAGCCCAGAATCATGGCCTTATCACCGATTTGAGTTGTGTCGTAACTGTCGTTCAGTTCGCACGCCGTCAGAACCTGCGGGATGTTGACTTTCAGCAGCGCGACATCGTGACGTTGCGAAGAGCGTGGTTCGCCGGAAACGGAAACCGGATTTGCATTTCCCTTGAAAACTACATCAAGCCGCGTGTTAACACCGCGCACACCGCCGCCAATCGCATGCCCCTGTGCACCACCTGCCTGTAATGTTTCACTCGGAACCCAGTTATGGGGCGAAGGGACGACGAGTACTTTGCCAGTTTGTTCCCGCACATACACCAGTTTGCCAGCCACTGCCTGGACCTGAATGCCATATTCCTGGGGAAAGTGATAGGAAGTTTTCCACGGCGTCGCAACATGGTAATTCGTCAGGATATAACCGTCACTGGTGACGACAAAACCTGTGCCTGCTCCGGCTCCGCCGATAGGAGCTGATCCGGTTGTCTCCAGTGTCAGGATCGGCTCAAGTTTCGGCTCACCATTTTGATCCAGGCTTTGCTTCGACTTGACCTCCATAAACGCAGGCACCATTTCCGGCACCTGTTGTCCGCCAATGACGATGAGCGGCTGTCCGGTTTGTGGGTCTTTGTTCGGCACGTACTTATAATAAAGTTGTTCGCCACCCATGGTGGTCAGCTTCCAGCCACAATAAATTTTGACGACCGAATCTGTATATTTGGTGGCGATGGTCGCTTCATCCATCGTGGTTGGTTTGAGGCTGTTAATTGCTTCTTTGCGATTTTTTTCTTCCGCCGCATGGGCCGCAGCGGAATCATCCTTATTCTTTTTGAAATAAAATCCCAATCCGCCAACTGTCACCGCCAGCACTGTTAATAAGGCTCCGACGCCGATGAACATTTGTTTCTGAGTATTTTTCCGCGTATCAGAAATCATCCGTTCGACCGTTGCCTTACCGACTTTGGGTTGCGTATTGGCTGCTGGCGCAGAGTTAGGAATGACGTTGCCAACCTGCACCTGTGGTGCGGAGTTGACTGGTGTATTGCCAATGCGAGTTTCGGCAACTGAGGGAGCCATCGCATAAGTCGGAGCTTCGCTGCCAATGCGAGTTGGACGCGCACCGTTGACGGGCGGATCAAGATCGAATTGAAATTCAGGGCCACTGGGACCGAGTTGCACCACATCTCCGGCCTGAACTTTGACTGTGCCGATGACTTTCTGTTTATTCACAAATGTTCCATTACGGCTGTTGAGATCAGTCAACAAAAATTCATTGGGATTGGTGGCATCGGGGGTGATCCGTGCGTGTTGGCGACCAACTAAATCATCTTTGTCAGGATCATATTTGACGGTTGATGCGGGGTCGCGTCCGATGACGAGTTCGTTGAAATGATTGAGCGGAAATTCTTCGACCTGGCTGGCCTTGGAGCCGCTGAGATGTCTGAGTACGATGCGTTTCATAATGTTCTCCTTGTCGTGAAAGTTAAGTGTTGAAGCAGTGAGTAAAACCTGCGAATTGAATAGCGTTTTGTTTATTCTTGCCTTCACTAACTAACGCGCAACGAGTTAAGAAAACGGCTCAAGTCGCGCCAAAATAATTTCGTTTCCTCACAATTTGTCCTTTCGCTTCAGCGCAATCATCGCCAGACAAAGAAATAACAGGCTGAATCCGGTCAGGAGCAGCGCATCCAATCCGACGCGTTGAGCATAGGCCTCAGTGATCTGGTCTTCGGATTCTCCCTTGAAAATATGTTCGTACTCCGTCACCGTCAGCATGGTCGCCAAATCATTACGCGCCTTCTGATCATTAATGCTGACCGCATGCACCAGAGCTTCTAACGACCAGCGCGCAATCATTACGGCGCTGGCATAACGCGTCAGCCCCATACCATCATTTACTTTGCGAATGACTTCAGGCGGAGCCGTTTCTGCTGCGATTGGATGGGGATTTTGTGCTTGTGCCTGCGCCTCCTGCGCCTGCTGATATTGTGCCGCCGTTGCCGGTTTATTTCCGCGACTGACGTTCACATACAAATCATCCAGCGGCATAAAAAAACCGCTCAGTAATAATTGCGGGATCAAAATAAGCGGCAGCGCCCCCAGGGCTTTTTCTGAAGATTTCACAATGGCTGAAATCAACAGCCCCATCGCTGTTCCGCAAATCGTCGTCAGGTATACGATCACTAACAAAGTTCCTGCATCGCTCAGGCTCAATCGTCCGAAACCAATCAGCAACCCGATGAACAGGGCGCATTGCGCCAGCCCGATGACGCTGAACACGGTAAATTTCGAGAAAACATAAGAAGGAATTTTGAGGTTGACCGCACGTTCGCGCAGGTAAATTGGAGCTTCCGCAACGATCTCGCGGATCGTATTATTCGCGCCAAACCAAATGGAGATAATGGCAGTAATGAACAGCGTTTTGGCGTCGTTCATTGTTCCCTGTGCGACCAGCGCCAGCAGAATGGCAATCACTACAGGTTGTACAAACAGCAACGCCGTACTGCGCGTATCCTGTAGTTTATTTTCCAAATGGCGCCGCGTCAGTGCAAGCCATTGATGAAATCCGAACCGCCGTTCCGCGCCCTGCAATTTTGGGTGAGAAGTATAGTGCGCAGGTGTCCTGGCAGTGGCCTGAGTTTCCGCGATCCGCGCCACCACATACCGCTGATATTGAGGAGAAAGTTTGAAAGCCTCGCTCAATTGTTCGGGGTCACAGGTTTCAATGTAGCGATAAATTTCCCCCGGTTCGCGGCAACCAAAATACGCCAGGGCTTCAAGCGGCGGCCCGAAAAATGCTAAATGTCCGCCCCGCGCCATAATTGCCACCTGATGCAGCAATTCAAATTTCTCAAAGCGATGTGTGACCATCACGACAGTCCGCCCCTCATCCGCGAGCCGCCGAAATAACACCATCATATTTTCCGTTGTTTGCGGATCCAGCGGCGAAGTCGGCTCATCCAGAAAAATAAAACTGGGCTTGGTCAATAATTCAATCCCCAGGCTGAGCCGTTTTTGCTGGCCGCCGGAAAGCTGCCGAAAGGCCGTCGTGCGGTGCTCCTGCAACCCAACGGTTACAATTACTTCATCAACGACAGCTTGCAGATGAGTCGGGGGCAGGCCAGCGGGTAAGCGTAATTTTGCGGCATGAAAAAGTGTGCGCTCGACGGACAAAGCATCGAATAAAATATCGCGTTGCGGGACATGCCCAATGGAACGGCGCAACGCATCGAAATTTGTATAAAGGTCAAGTTCGTTAATGAAAACAGTGCCAGATGAGGCCGGGCGCAATCCATTCAGAGCGTCCATCAACGTAGATTTTCCGCAGCCCGACGGCCCCATCAAGCCAACAAATTCACGCTGATTAATCGCCAGCGAAATATCTTTGAGGATGGTCTTCCCGCCTAACTCCTGCGTCAGGTGCAAGGCACAAATACGGCTTTCATTCAGGTCATGCCATTTAATATTTCGGCCCTGAATTTGCAGCACGAAACTGCCCAGGGTGACACGATCTCCATTGTTAATCTGATGCGGTTTGGTAACTGGCTCGCCATTGACAAAAGTGCCATTCGCACTGCCGATGTCAGATAAAATCGGCTCCTCCTTAGAGTTATAAGTCAACGATGCGTGATAACGCGAAACGGCTGGAGCGTCCAGCACAATGTCGTTATCAGGCCAGCGCCCCAGGCGCAGTACAGAATTTGTTGCATTAGATATTTGCGGCGTAATGATTCCGGTCGCAGCGCGATGATTTTGAACACCAGAGATAAACTGAAAATCTTTTGCCTCTGCTGAGCCAAAACCCAGGCAATCACCAGCTTTAAGTTCACAGCGCCGAATCGCCGCGCCATTCACAAATGTTCCAAACCGAGAGCCAAGATCGGCAAGGACAATTTTGTCCTGACCATCAATCGTAATCATCGCGTGTCGGCGCGAAACATTTTCATCATTAACAACAATCTGGCATTGCGTTGGATCGCGCCCAATGAGCGTTTGTGCCGCCTCCAGATTGGTTGACTGCCCGGCTTGTGCGCCCCGCAAACCGAGCAGGCGGATTTCATTCGATAGGTTGTTCATGGTGGTCAACGCTTAGCTGGCGGATTTACACTTCCGCAAAATTTCAGGGAAATATTGTTACTCGACAGACGCAGTACTTGTATCGTAACTCGAAGTTGAATAGTCATGACTTGCTGCTGAGTAATCAACGCTGCTATACGAAGTGTCAGGCGAAACATCAGCGGCTGGATCAGGAACTTCCAGACTGCCGCCGTGTTCGCCCAGGTCGCCGTGATAATCCGCAGTAGCCTGATGTGTTTCAGCAGCATCGGCGGACTGTGCAGCCATATCAAAATCTCCCTGGGCCGCATACGTCTCGGCATTCTGCGCATGATATTCGGCGTTGCCTTCTTCCCACACCGCCACATCCATTTGGTATTCTTCCGCTTTGGCCTGCCCGGTGTGATCTGAACCACTGGCGCTGTAATCCGCGTTCCCCATGTGCTGGGCAGCGTTGGCGGCGTCTTCTTTTGCCGCTTCGTAATCACCCGCCTGTGCGTGTTGAGCTTCCTGTTTTTCGTAGTAATCCGCCTCTTGTTGTTGCCAATGCGCATTATCAAGTTCGTTCGCATTGCTGCCGTGTAACATGCTGTTGTCGCTGCCATTCCAGGCTTCATTTTCGGCGACCTCGCGGTGCTATTTGTTGGAACCAAGCGGAACGTGAGGGGAAATGTCAGCTAGACGACGACTTTATCGGCAATCTACCAAGCACACGAAAAAAAGCTGGCCCAAATTCGGACCAGCTTATGTGTTTCATTCGACAAAAACAATCGTCCATCTCAATGGCGGACAAGTTTTTGTGTTGCAAGTCTATCTCCCTCAGATTCCAGAATGGCAAAATAGATACCAGACGGAAGTTCGATTGCCCAATTAATTTGGCCTTTCTCACCATCGATGGAAATGCGGTGTAATTCACGGCCATTCAAGTCCAGAATTCGAATTGTGCCGCCCTTTCTTCCTTGCAAGTCATAACTGAAATTGACTTGGCGATCAGATGGATTGGGGAATGCATGCAGCAGAGACTG
>JAYSTY010000236.1:0-1274 GCA_043719385.1 Blastocatellia bacterium
TAATCATTTTCCGCTTTCAAGTAATTGATAACTTCAGGGTTTAGTATTTCTTTACCGGACGAATCTTTGATAAATTTTTCGCGCATCCAGAAGTAATTATCAACCAGAGTATCACCATGAACGGTGGTAGTTTTTGGTACTTTTTTAGCTACGGGCGGAGTTTGTGACATAGTTTGATTAGTTCCTGTGAAAATAAATGTAAGTAAAATCAGGGCTGAGAGTAAGCGCATAATAAATATCCTTTTACTGTTCGTTTCGATCCAGATAATCTAGTAACACATTAGACATCACTTTGACCCCAATTATCAAAGCTTCTTCGTCAGCCTCAAATTCGGCAGTATGAATCATCGCCGTAATTCCTTTGCTCGTATTCCCGACACCTAAAAAATAAAAGAAGCCGGGCACAACTTTTTGATAGAGCGAAAAATCCTCGGCGCCCATTTGCGGCAGCGGAGTTTTGATATTCGCTACGCCAATGATGCGTTTGATCGTGGGCAAGGTCGCTTCGACTAATTTCGGATCGTTGTATGTTACCGGATTATTTCTGCCCCACGTCAACTCAAATTTCGCTCCGTAAGCCGAAGTAATCCCCGCCAACGTTTGATTCATCATCGCCATCGCGGTCGTGCGAACTTCTTCGTTGAGTGTGCGCATCGTGCCTTCAATTTTGACTTCATCGGTGATGATGTTGAAGCGGTTGCCGCCCTGGAAACTGCCAATCGTAATGACCAGCGGTTCCTGCGTATTGATGCGGCGGCTGCGGATTGTTTGCAGTGCCATCACGCATTCAGACGCGACTACGATAGTGTCAATGCCATCGTGCGGATAAGCGCCGTGAACTTTTTTGCCGCGAATCGTAATCATAAATTTATCCGACGAAGCCATCGCCGAACCTGAATTCACGCCGATTTCTCCGACCTGAATATTGGGCATGACGTGCAAGCCGAAAATCGCGGAAGGCTTCGGATTTTCCAGCGCACCTTCTTCAATCATGAATTTTGCGCCGCCCTTTTCACCTTCGGGCGGACCTTCTTCGGCAGGCTGAAAAATAAACTTGATTGTGCCGTTGATGAGGTTGCGATTTTTGCTGAGGATTTCGGCGACGCCAAGCTGAACGGCCATGTGCAAATCGTGCCCGCAGGCGTGCTTGACGCCGAGGTTTTGTGATTTGTAAGGAATGTCGAGCGTTTCCAAAATCGGCAGCGCATCCATATCAGCACGAACGGCAACGACTCCGCCGGGTTTTGCGCCTTTCAAAATTCCAACGACGCCAT
>JAYSTY010000237.1:0-7744 GCA_043719385.1 Blastocatellia bacterium
CAAAGCAAGCCTGGAACAATTAGCCAAATCATCGCTTGAAGTAAGTTTTGATGGGAAAAAAATTGCGCCGAGTGAAGTCTCCGTGAAAATTGCCAAAGCTGAAGACGGACGCGAGACAGTGTATTTTTCGTTAAGTTATCCGGGCATTCCAGCCACAGAATTGATCGTCAAATCTGCGATCATGGATAAACTGAGCCGCGGTCATCGTGAATATTTCAAGCTGACGAATGCGGAAGGACGAACAATTGCAGAGCGTTTGCTTGATGCGCACAACAATTCCGCGACGATTTCCGCCGGAGAATTATCGGCGGCGCTGGGCAAGTGGCATACCTTCAAACAATTCATTGAGCTGGGCATTGAGCATATTTTATTAGGCTTTGATCATTTGTGCTTTTTGATCGCGCTGTTGCTTGTGGCAAATAATCTGGCGGCAGTTATCAAAATTATTACTTCATTTACCATTGCGCATTCGATTACTTTGGCATTGGCAGCATTGAATATTGTGACGATTTCTCCGCGCTTTGTGGAGCCGATGATTGCGGTTTCGATTATCTATGTCGGCCTGGAAAATGTCTGGCGACGTGGCCAGGAAATTCAGGGACGCTGGTTACTGACCTTTGCTTTTGGCTTAATTCACGGCTTTGGATTTGCTTCGGTGTTGCGGGAATTAAATATCGGCGCAAGTGGCAGCGGCTTAGCGATTCCGCTGGTGTCATTCAATCTCGGCGTAGAGATCGGACAACTTGCCATCGCTGCATTATTCTGGGGAGCAATCTGGAAAATCAGAAAGACAGAAATTTTTAAGACACGGTTGGTTCCAGTTTGTTCAATTTTAGTAGCCCTTGCAGGCGGTTACTGGCTGATCGAACGAACCTTGCTCAATAAATAAAAACAGCTTGCTCATTTTCGCAAAAACGAAATCCGGTTGCTGGCTTCGGAGCGTATTTTAACTACACGAAGTTTTCAGGATTACGTTTTGCTTAATGAGGAACCCAATGAAAAGAATTCTTGTTAAAACAATTTTTTTCTGGTCGTTACTGCTTTTGGTCAGCTCTTTTGCCATTGCCCAAACTACTCGAACGATTTCCGGTACATTAATTACCAGGAAAAATGAAGCGGCTCCGAGCGTAAAAGTCTTCGCGGGCAGCGCCGAAACTACAACGGATGCGCAGGGAAATTTTAGTTTGAAAATCCCTGAAAATGTGACCAGCCTTCGCATTGAAGGTAAAAATGTCATCGCCAAAGAATTTCAATTCCGACCGGATCAGAATAATTTGTTGATCCAAATCGAATACACGATTCCCCCGATTCACGACAGCCTCGTGATCGAAGCGACGGCGCTGGAACCTGGCGTTGAACGCCGCAACGAAGCGATTTTTAAAGATACTTTATTTTCGCGTGACGATCAGGTTTTTCAGACGCTTGATGCCGGGATCAACGCCGGACAGCACGAGGGCGGAGGCAAATCGCTGGAAATTCGCCGGTTCGGATTCAACCTTGATCACGGCGGCGTCAACGGTGGATTGAAAGTTTTAGTTGACGGCGTGCAGCAAAATCAAGGGACGCAGGGACACGGGCAGGGCTACCTCGGACAATTGAAATCAATGACGCCGGAACTGGTGCAGGACGTGAGTATTTTGAATGGGCCTTTCAGCGCGGAATACGGCGATTTTTCCGGCCTCGGTGTAGTCCATATTCGCCTCAGGGAATCTTTGCCGGAGCAAGTGACGGCGCGAATTCAGGGTGGATCATTCGGGACGTTCAGAACGTTTCTCGGCTTCAGTCCGAAGCTCAAAAATGCCGACACAATTTTTGCTTATGAAGGTTCGCGGACAGATGGGCCATTCAAAAATCCTTTGCGGTACAAGCGCGATAACTTTACTGGGAATTACGTTTTGCATTTGAACGACCAGCGAACATTTGGCGTTAAATTTAACGCTGGACGCAATGACTTTTTCTCGTCAGGGCAAATTCCTTTGGATGAAGTCGCGGCTGGTAAGCTGGATCGCTTTGGGTTCATTGATCCCGAAAACGGCGGGCGTATCAGAACCGGAGTTGGCAGCGTTTATTTCAAGCAGGAAGCGGCTTCGGGCAGTATTTTCAAGGTTGATGGGTTCGTCTCACGTTCGCTGTTTGATCTGTTTTCCAACTTCACATTTTTTGCAGCGGATGAAAAATTTGGCGATGAAATTCAGCAACACGATTCGCGTTTGCAGCAGGGAATTAACTCGCAATTCATCAAGCCGTTTGAAGTCGCAGGCAATCACGCGACGCTCACCGTCGGCGCGAATTTTCACGCGAATCAAATTAATGTCGGTTTATATCCTTCCATCAATCGCGCTCCGAATCGTACTTTTTTCAATCCCGACGCCTTAGTCACCGCCGCGAATGCGCACGTCACGAATGCGGCGGGCTACGTGCAGCAAAGTATTGATTTACTTCAGGGAAAACTGCATTTGGATGGCGGATTGCGCTACGATTATTTTCGCTTTGATGTTCGAGATCGAATTAATCCAGCGGATTCCGGCGTACAGGGAGCGTATCGTTTTCAGCCCAAAGCGAACCTTGCCTTCACGCCATCAGTGAAAATCCCCGCGACATTTTATGTCAATTATGGTCGTGGAATTTCCAGTCAGGATGCGCGTGGAGTCGTCCTTCGACCTGAAAGCCCGCGCCTCTCAACGACTGATTTTTATCAGGTTGGAACGTCATACAACGCGAATCGTTTTTCCGTCAGTACCGATTTATTTTTGATTGATCGCAGCAATGAACAGGTCTACATCCCCGATGATGGAAGCATTGAATTTAAAGGGCCAAGTCGCGCTTACGGCGTCGAAGTGAAAGCTTCTGCCAAGCTGACTCGTGCCCTCAGCCTCAACGCCGGAATCACCCGCGTCGGCAACGCATTTTATCGCGGAGAGTCGCCGCGCATTTATGTAGATTCCGCGCCGCGCCTGACTTCCAATGCCGGATTAACGTTATCAAATTGGCGCGGTTTCAGTGGTTCCCTGCGCTACCGCCACATTGATAATTATCGGCTGGATGGTGAAGATGTCACGATCAGAGCCGCCGGATTTGATGTCGTAGATTTCAGCCTGAACCGCAAAATTCGACGCGGCATCGAATTCAATCTGGCGATAGATAATCTGACGAATAAACGTTACTACGAAACCCAAAATTATTTTGAATCACGGGTCAGGCAGGGCGAAGAATTGAAATCAAGAATTCACGCAACGCCGGGTTATCCCATTACGGTAACGGTTGGGATGACGTTTCGATTATTTGCAAAAGATTAATTTACAGAGGGTAGATTCTGTTGATATTTCATCAATTGCTACTAGCGTAAGCAGGTAGGCAAAAGCAAGCAGGTATAGACAAGATTAACATGATGCACAAGATGAACGCAGAAGACCAATGAAGATGGGGTTCTCGTTAATCCTGTCAATCTTGTCAATCCTGTCTATGTCGGTTTATTTTTGCCTGGGTGCTTATGTACTTTGAAAATTAAATACCGCGATCAGACTGTGCGTCGCCAACGGCGACAAACAATAAAGCCTATGGTGAAGGCGCTTCGCCGAAACCATAGGTCTGAATTAGTAGTGTTGCCGCTGTCGCTAAAGGCGACAAACACACGGTAGCTGTTCGTCGCCTTTGGCGACGGAAATGTCACAACCCCTGACCCAGCGATTCTCGCTGGGCTATTATGTTGGTCGCCGTTGGCGACAAAAGCTTTATTTACGGAATTTAATTTTCAAAGAACCTACGCTAGTGGCAACTCATCAACACAACATGTCAACAGAATCTAGCGAACACTCATGAAGCCACTCGTAGTGAGCCTATAGCCATTGCCAAAGAACGAAAAAGTGATAACTTGTGAACGTGTTATACTGTGGTCGTATAACATTCTGAGCCTATCGTCTAAGAATTTAAGATTAATTGATTTGAATGTAGTTAGTTGATTACAGGTCAGAGAATTAAGTGTTAGTCCATTACCCTAGCATTTGGAAGGTCTTTACATGGGGAATAACTCAAAGATAGCTGAACAGGTAGCGTCTATCGTTATCAGGGGAATACATCAAGTGAATAAGGTTCGGGATGCTCTCTACCTAGACACTTGTGCTTGGAGCAATCTGGCAAAAAGGACTTATTCGCCAGAGCCCTTAGCAAGGTGGTGTAAAGAGGAAGCGACATATGTTTGGCTTTCTAGGTTTCAACTTGCCGAGTTATCAGGGGATACTAGGCTAGCAAGACCACTTGGTAAAATCCTTCAAGAAATAAATGCGGTTGTTATTGATCGGGAGCTTAACGAGTTTTCTGGCGACCCATGGCACAAGGTTAAGGTGGGCTTTGAAATGCCCTTGATCCTTAACGGTAATGAGGCACTAGATGCTTTTACTGAGATGATGATCTCTAGTCCTATTCGTCCTGCAAACTACAAGCTAAGAGAGGACGCTGAAGAATTTAAGAAAATGATTGAGAACCTGCTTGCGAATGTGCCATCTGATCGCAAGCGCTCATGGCATGATTTTCCAAAGGCTCTCCGTAGCTGGATTGAATACTATTGTGCAAGGAACGGCAAGCCAGTTCACCCTGAGGGACATACAGATCCTGAGCGATATGTTGGCCTGAAGCTGTCATTCGGAATTGTCTTTCTTAGATACTACTTAAATGGGCAATCGTGGAAAGGGTCAGATTATGTAGACTACCTACATTGTAGTGATATGCCATATGCCCGAACTGTAGTAACAGAAAAGAATCTTAGGGAGTGTATTCGACAGGTGACGAAAGAGATTCCTGGACTTGGGCCACAGGAAGTGCATGACCTGAAATGGTTAGCTTCGCCAGTTTAGCTTGCTAAAAGTAGCTCCGCTGATGCGAGGCGTTAGGCTTATGTGGTTAAGCCCCTCAAAAGTATTCCAAAGGAAAAGCCCTCATGCATTGCTTATCTCAATTAGTTGCCGTTGTCATGTTAGCCGCAATGCTTTTGACTGGTTTCACGAATCAAACGATTCGCGCTCCACAAGCGGAACATCGTGAGATTGCTATCCCTTTTACACTCACCGATTCTAACAACATCGTAGTAAAAACAATCCTCAATGATACTGATGCGTTGAATCTGATGCTGCATACTGCGGCGAGGGATGTGACCTTGACCGAGGACGCTACGCGAAAAGCCAAGAGCATCAAATTTACCAGCACAGATAAAGTGAAATCCTGGGGAGGCGAGGCGGACTCACGCTTCAGCAAAGGAAACCGCGTCCAGATTGGCGATCTCAAGCGCAACAAGCTTAACGTCTGGGAGGACAAAAATTCCGGCAAAGATACGGACGGCAAATTTGGTCTTGATTTCTTTGAGAAGCGGATTATTGAGATCAATTTCGACCAGCGTCGCATCGTGCTTTATGACTCTCTCCCGCCCAAGTCAAAAAAGTACGAGCGCCTGAAAATCGTGAACGACAACGGTCAGTTTCTGGTGCAGGGCAGTTGCGTCATTGAAGGCAAAGAATATACCAACAAGTTTCTCATTCATTCCGGCTATTCGGGCGGAATCCTTTTGGACGATGCGTTTGCCGCCAGTGCTGGCGTAGACGGAAAGATCAGGATCACCGACGAATCCAGCTTGAAGGATTCGTTTGGCAACACGATCAAAGTGAAAAAAGGCATCCTGCCATTGTTTATGCTTGGCGGCGCAAAGATTGTAGATGTGCCTACGGGCTTTTTTGCCGGAGCCATTGGGAAGCAAAGAATGAGCATCATTGGTTGTGAAATTCTCAAGCAGTTCAATCTCATCTTTGACATTGCCAATCAGGATTTATACATAGAGCAGCGTCATGCTTAGAATCCCCCTCAAACTGCGAAGGGTACTATCGGATATTTTAATGGCGAAGCGTGTTTTGTCTTATGGTAAAATTATAAGTGGAGGTGAAAGTAGATGACACCAACTGAAGTTTTAAGCGAGATACAAAAGATGCCGCTGGTGGAAAAACGTAAAGTTTTTATTGCGTTGACTGAGCAATTAACCCAAACCCCACAACCCGAATTAACCGCGCCGGAAAAAAAAATTGTCAACGGTTTGCAGCAGAAAGGTTTGGTCACAGAAATTCCGCTGCGCCTTCCCGACGACGAATTCCGCCGAAACTTTAAGCGTATCGAAGTGAAAGGTGAACCACTTTCCGAGACGATTATTAAGAATCGTGGTTAGCGGCAGCCTTTTTCTTCCCTTACTTAATACCGATTTTTACAGTATTGGAAACCTTGCCATCAACCGTCACGCTCACATCAACTTCACCGCTTCCCGCTAAAGATTTCGGTAAGAATAAATTGATTTGATCCAGGCCTGCATACGTGCCTTGTGCGCCAGCATAATCCACGGGATACGCGGTGGTTCCGAGGCGAACGGAAACTGCTGCGTGGCTGCTTCGATTGCGCAAGCCGGTGCCAAACAAAATCAGAAACACTTCATCGTTCGGGATGGATAAATCAATCGGCACTGCTACAAATCGATTGAGCATGGCATCCCATCGTGCAATTGCTTCGTTGCTTTGAACCCCGTTTCTCACCCGTACTGCATACGCTGCGGCGATGCCTGTTCCATCGGCGCTCGCAGAAAAAAGCCCAGGCGTTACATCTGTGATTGTAATTATTCCGGTCGCCGTCGCTCCGCCATTATTTGTGAGTGTAATCGTCGCATTGCCAGCGGCGCATTCTTTGGGAACCAAATAATTTACCTGCGTTGGAGAAACGTAAAAGAGCGGCGCAAGGCGGTCAGCGCCAGCGCTATCACGGATCGAAATGCTGGTTCCGCCAAGTTGTGTGGGCAGCGGAAAGCTTTGGGCGGCAACGGTAGTGGTGGAAAGATTGACACCGAATCCGGCGGCGATTGCTTCCGGCGCAATGGATGCGCCAACGTAACTGGCGGCAGAAACGGAGGTCAGCACGGCGCTTTTATTACTGAGTTCCCAAACATCATTGAGGACTCCACTGTCACCCAAACCACCAAAAATGATGAAGCGATTTTCGCCTTCGATGTATGCCGCCAACGCGCCATTGCGTTTGCTCGGTGGATTGGCGACGTTGAGTTGTGTCCATTGCTTCGTTTGAAAATTGAAGGATTGCAATTCGTTGAGATTGCCATTATTTGAGTTGCCGCCAAAAACTACGAATTGTCCGGTTTGATCTACAAAACTGGAGGAAAACAAGCGGCCAGTGGGACGGGGCGAAATGGTGAAATCCTGCCAGGTGCGCGACGCCAGATCGAACGCCCACAGGTCATCAAGTGGGCCGTTACGTTGTCCGCCATAAATAATCATTTTGCGATTTGTACGATCAAACGCCGCCGTCAATAAACAGCGAATGTCCGGTTTTGTTCCGCCGGGAGTCCAGTCCTGCCACGTGTTGCTGGCGAGTCCGAAACTTTGCGTATCCTGAAAGCGGCGCGATTCTTCGGTAAAGCCTGCGAATTGCACCAGACTGCGCGAGATCGGATCAAAAATTGTGCCGTGCCCGTAACGCGCTTTGGGGCGTGATGCAACGGGTGGAGAAACATCGCGCCATTCCAGCGTCGTCAAATTCAAGGCCCAGGTGTCATTGAAAAATCCGGCTCCCTGCCCCGCATAAATTATCATCTGCTGCCCGACCGGATCATAGACGGCATCAAAGCCGAGGCGTGGCGCCGGCGGAGTGCCAGTCGTTGTCAATTTTGCCCAGGTTCGTGTTGCCAGCGTGAACGCCCACGTATCATTGG
>JAYSTY010000238.1:0-3189 GCA_043719385.1 Blastocatellia bacterium
AAAACTATAGTGTATGATGAAACTTCATCGCCCTGATCCTCCCGATTGGCTTACAACAAAGTATCAAGGCTGGGGGTTAAAATATGAAACAAGGAAGACAGCTAGCCCTGGTTGCAGCTTCAACTGGCCAACCTACCAAAAAGTAAGAATAAATCTTTATCTGCTTCCCTTGCTGATTGAGATGACTAGCGATCATTGCTCATTTTGTGATGGCTATCCGATGAGATCGTTTGGCGGAAACAGCATTGAGCATTTCAAACCTAAATCTAACCCGAAGTATTACCACTATGCTTATCAATGGGAAAACCTGTTTTTATGTTGTTATGTTTGTCAGGGTGCGAAACTCGAATTTTTCGATGATGCGCTATTGAAACCTGATGAGATCAATTATGATTTCAGTCGGTACTTCGTTTTTGATTTTGCAACAGGAGAAATCAATCCTAGCCCTGCAAGTGCGATAGACGAACAAAAGAGAGCCTTAGTCACTATCAAAATATATGGCTTAAATAATTTTGATCGCCCCGAAACCAGAAAGCAGATGTTTGCACAAGCCTTCTCACGCCAAACCTCTGATGAAGATTACTCCACTTATCCTTATCGGTTTATGTTTTTATGATTCTTCCCGGCTCAACAATTGGCGTTCTTGGCAGCGGTCAACTCGGTCGCATGTTTGCGATTGCGGCGCGGCGGATGGGGTATCGTGTGCATACGTTTTCGCCGGACTCTGACACTCCTACAGGGCAGATTGCGGATGAGGAAATCATCGCTTCGTATGATGACCTTGACGCCGTCAGAAATTTTGCGCGTAACGTGGATGTCGTCACGTTTGAATTTGAAAATGTCTCTTCGGCGGCGGTTGAAGCGGCGTCCGAATTTGCGCCCGTACATCCGGGCGGCTACGTTCTGCATACAACACAACATCGCCTGCGCGAAAAAACTTTTCTCACCAACAACGGCTTTCCTGTCGCTCCCTTCAGGCACATTAAATCTTTGGCAGATTTAGTCGCCGCGCTGGAAATCATTGGCTGTCCCGCCGTGCTGAAAACTGCGGGGTTTGGTTATGACGGCAAAGGCCAGTCGAAAATCACTTCACTCACTCAAGCGTCTGAAGCCCTGGCAACGTTAGGCAATCAGGAAGCAATTCTTGAAGCATTTATCAATTTCGAGCGTGAAGTTTCGGTCGTTGCCGCGCGTGGCCAGGACGGTTCATTCGTGCATTACGGCGTCGTCGCCAATTCACACGTCAATCATATTTTGGATGTCACAACCGCGCCCGCTCCGGTTTCTGACGCGATCCAAAAAGAAGCCAGCGAAATCACGCGTGGAGTGTTGGAAACGCTGGGGGTTGTCGGTGTGATGTGCGTTGAATTTTTCCTGACGACAGAGGGCAAATTGCTCATTAATGAAACGGCTCCACGTCCGCATAATTCCGGTCATTTTACTTTTGACGCCAGCGTGACCAGCCAGTTCGAGCAGCAACTGCGGGCAGTTTGTGGCTTGCCGCTTGGTTCGACGGAATTGCTGAGACCGGCGGCGATGGCGAATTTGCTGGGTGATTTGTGGCAGGGCGGTCAGCCAAACTGGGCGGCAGCCTGTGCGTTCCCGGAAGTCAAAATTCATCTTTACGGCAAGCTCGAACCACGCACAGGCCGCAAAATGGGGCATCTCACTGCCCTGACCGCAACCGCTGAAGAAGCCGAACAAATCGTGCGAAACGCACGCCTGGCACTGACTCAGTATCATCATTCTTCCTCTTCAAAATAATTTTCTTGAATTTCGTTTAGCATCGCACTACTATACGCGCCGTCAGCCTTCAGTATATTTTCAGGAAGAACGAGAGTTTGCGACCACAACTGTCGGAGCATTGAAATCCTGCCACAAAAATTGTTCCCTGAATTTTTGCGGCGCGCGATGTAAGCAATGCATTTTGTTCCTGCCCTCACAACGTCCTCATCAAAAAAGTTGTACCTGAATCCCCCTGTGGGCGTTTGTCTGAAAACAATCACGATGGTGGTCTGTTATTTGGAGGCTTTAAGCCTCAGCCACTGCTCACATAAAATTCTTGCAATTGGCGCAGGTCAACGGTGCTTGCGCTCTACTCTCAAGAGATCATCCGGCAGCGATCTCAGATTGCAAGTGTTGATGATAATTCAATGCTTGCGCTTCCATCTTTATCCAAAGGAGCCAGTATGAAAACTGTTACTCGTTATTTACTCAGCCTTTTGTTGGTACTATTGCCAGCATCTTCTTTTCCAACCCCGCAAGGACAAAAATCTGTCCGACGCACTAACAACAATCCTCCGCAAGTGGAGGCCACAGAAGAACCAGACATCAGCGAAAATGCAAAACGACAAATCGGAGCGTTGCTCGAACAGAAAAAAAATCGCACTGCCGAGCAGCGAAAAATAGACCCAAACTTACTTTTGGAAATCAAACAAGCGACAGAAAAAAAAGATACGGAACGAAACCCTGCCATTTCAACCAATACTCAGTTGGATGACCGCCGTCGTGCATTAGTAGATATTCGCGGCAATGTCTCAAATGAACTGTTGCAAAAGATTGAGCAACTCGGCGGCGAGGTCGTGTTCAGCTCGGCGCCAGACCAATCCATTCGGGCGCGCGTGCCGTTACCAGCGTTAGAAGAATTGGCGCGTTCGTCGGATGTAAATTTCATTGAAGCCGCTGTCGAAGCCGCCACACATCGGGAGACAAACGCCCCTTTAGCCCCCAGCTCGGTCAGCCTGCCACTGCCGTCCGGGCAACCAAACTTCGCAAATCGCGCCGCGCAACTAAAAGAAAAACTGTCCGCCGTGCTGGCCGCACGAAACACTAAAAAACCTGTGACAGCAGACGACGGTGGCACAAACGCAATTGTGACAGGGCCGCCCTTTTCACAGGGAGTACGCGCACATCGGGCGGATGACGTACAAAATATTTTCGGCTTTGACGGCACAGGTGTCAGAATCGGCGTCTTGTCAGATAGCGTGTTTGGACTGGCGCAATCACAAGCTTCCAAAAATCTGCCGCCGGACGTGACAGTCCTGCCTGGGCAGGCAGGTTCAACCACAGGCGGAGGTGAAGGCACAGCCATGCTGGAAATCGTTAATGATATGGCTCCCGGTGCAAAATTATTTTTTGCCACCGCCTTTATTTCGGATGCAAGTTTTGCCGACAACATTCGCAAGCTGC
>JAYSTY010000239.1:0-7718 GCA_043719385.1 Blastocatellia bacterium
TGTTCATCACGTTCGACGAGTTCTTTTTGATCGCGCTTGACGATCAAATTCGTATCGCGTCCGATCCATTCGCGGCGATCATTTTTGACGCGCAAGTCCATGTCCTTTTCGGCATGCATGAACAATTGCTCATCGCCTTTTTTGTCCTCCATCCGCATTTCATTAAACCCGGCGCCGCCTTTTGAGGAGTAAGTTTTGATCGTGCTTTTCGTCATCTCATCGGGCAGTTTGTAGGGCGGCATTGAATCGGCGTTATAGACGCGACCAACAATAATTGGACGATCCGGGTCGCCTTCCAGAAAATCTACGATTACTTCCTGCCCGATCCGCGGCAGCGAGATTTGCCCCCAGCCTTTGCCCGCCCAGTTCGTGGCGACGCGAATCCAGCACGAACTGTTTTCATCGAACTTGCCTTCCCGATCCCAGTGGAATTGCACTTTGACGCGTCCATATTTATCGGTGTAAATCTCTTCGCCAGAGGGGCCAACGATGATGGCTGTCTGTGTGCCATGAACGACTGGCACGGGCGTCGTGCGTGCCGGGCGATAGGGTGCGGGGTGAATAATACATTGAAAAGAATTGTAATAATCGAACGAAGATTCGCCGCCTTCAGAACTGCGCCAACTCTCGCCCAGATCGGCAGAATGATAAACGGATGTCAGCACATACGCCTTATTAAAATCCCGCCGAAAATGATCGCGTAAATCAAACCGATAGCCGGAGACTAAACCGCGACAGGTGCTGGAACCAGTGATGACAACCTGGGGCGTGTCTTCTTCCTGGATGCGAACGCCGACCAGTTTTTCGCCTTCGTCTTTGGTTTTGTATTCACCGGGGTAATCGTAAATTTCAAATTTGGTGTCGCCTTTGCCGGACAAATTCGCCGTCAAATCCAGCGAAGGTTTTTCAAAATTAAAATCGCGCACCGTGTATTGACCGGGGCGGACTTCGCGGCTCATCGTGAAATCCGTGATGACATCTTCGTCGCGTTCCTGCCCCGCAACAGTTTTATAACTCACCATATCTTGTAAGGGGCAGGGCTTAAATTCGCTCGGTGTATTCACCAGCATCAGCGTGTGCTTGTTTTCTTCGTGCTCGAAGAAATAATAAATGCCTTCTTCCTCCATCAACCGTGCGACAAAATTAAAATCAGTTTCGCGGTACTGCACACAATATTCCCGCTTGGCAAAACTGCCCTGCAATTTATTTTTATAATCGGAAAACCCATTATCTTTAAAGATTTTTTCGAGGATTTCAGGCACGGTCATTTCCTGAAAAATACGGCAATCACTGGTGCGTGTGAGCATCCACAACCAGGGCACCAGTGTCGCCTGATAATGAGTAAAGACGGTGGGATTCTCGTTGCCTTCAAGCATTGAGGAACCGCCCTGGGCAAACGAGCTAATCAGACCATTGATAAATCTTTCGGTGCCATCAGGTAAGAGAATTTTGACCGTAGATTTTTTTCCGACAATATCTTCAAACTTAATGTTGCGATCTTCAGAAAGCAGCCGTAATTGAAAGCTGAAGATTTGGGCCACGCCTTCCTGACCGCTAAATCCCTGGAGCAATAAGGTATCTTCGCCAAGTGGCGTACTGATTTTAAGTATTCTGTTTTCCTGCGTAAATTTAGGCAATGTGTTATCTCCCGCAATTGGCTCCCTGAACAAACTCCACTCACAATGTAATCGTTAAGCTTATGGCCCCTCTTCGCCGCGCATCAGGATGAATTTAGCTCGATTGTAATACGACTGGCGATCTGCTAATCCATTCAGACCACCATTAATGCGAATTGTCACGGATTTAAAATTAGCAGCGCTGTCAGCACTGGTATATTTATTGAGCTTCCGTGTCCGCCAATACCAACCGGCAACTCTGGCGGCGACGGTGGAGTCGGCGGCGAGCGCGGGATTTTTTTCCAGCTCCAAGCCCAAATTGCCACCAGCGGCGCGATAATTACTGCGCCCGGTCAATTGAATGTAGCCGCGCCCTTTGAATAAAGCGCCATCTCCCTTGTTGCTGTTGCCAAGTCCTTCGGCTACTTTGCGCCGCCGTGGGCTGGGGCTGTCTTTGTCGTACATAAAAAAGAAATAATCGTACACCTGATCGTCGGCTTCTTTTTCTTTATATTTTGCGTTTGTATATTTTGTCTTCCCGCCCATTTCTTCCAACCGGGAAAAACCTGCGCTTTCGTGCGCCAGTTGGGCAATGAACATCGCCTGCCCGATACGATTTGTAATTCCGGCATCACGTAAACCAGTATTCAAATCATTCGCCACGCGTTCCGCCCGATTGCCAATCGTGGGGACGATCATCGTTAATTGCTCACCTGTCAAAACTACTGGTTGATTCGGATCATCATCTGGCCCATCAGCATTGCCGAGTGCGCCTGGAATGGGCGAAGCGACTCTGACCATTGTACCGTCATCAATCTCCCACGCTTGCCGAAATATGCAGGTTGGGCCGGGCAATCTTCCCCTCATAAAGCACCTCTATTCTAAAATCGTGTGGCGACTTTCGCTTTCATAATCTGCGCTTGTGCAACCACGCCGGGCGCGAAAAAGTACAAGGCATTTTCAATTTTCAGCCCCCCGACAATACTCCCATCGCTTCCAAATAACACTAAATTGCTACCTCTTTCGCCGCGTCGTTCCGTTTCACGCGCCGTCTCAACTATCATTCCATCGTAACGTCGTGAGCTTTGAATTGCGTGCCCAATCGCGCGTGACACCGAATAATCGTTTTCATCCCGCATCAAATCAGGCAGAGTTCTACCATTCAAAAACTTATTTACGGTAGGAGCTTTGCCAATCTCATTCAAAAACCTTCGGACTTCGCCGGTGCCGGACTGGCTATGCAAGGAAAGATCTGCCACCATTTTTGGTTCCGTTAAATGAGCGACTAAAATTCCTTTCTTCGCCATCAGGTAAGGAATCGAAACGCGCCGACTCGCTACATCCATTGGCAGCATTCGCTCAAAATCGTTATTCGCAACGGCCTCCTGAATATCTTTTTCTGAATAATGCATCATCTCTGCCAGCCCCGCCGCCTGATTCAGGAAAAAATAAACACCGCCCGCAGGGCCGCATTTTCCAACCGCATCTGTCCCCGTAAAACGATTCTTGTCTGAGCATTGATCCCGCACCCGCAAACATTCGCTGACCGATGAACCAGCAACCATATTTTCCTCTGCCGCTTTCGTCACTGGAACATGCTCAGGTGAGACAGCTCGAAAGATTTGACGATCCGGCAACAAGAGACGATTCGGTGCGTCGCCGCGTTCAACTTTAACCAGCGCCGCCGCCAATACTGCCTGATACAAATCCGGCTTATTTATTTTCCCCATAACCATTCCCTGCCTGAAACTTTTTTTATTACGCGCTAAATTTTTGCTGCTGCAGAAATACCCGCAAATCCTGCGCTGAATAAAACACCATTCTCACTTCTTTTATCGTTTCATCGTTGCGTAAAAACGCTTCGATTGCCAGCGAGGAAACTGCCGCTGCTTCCTCACGCGGATAGCCATACACACCTGTCGAAATCGCAGGAAAAGCAATCGTCGTCAACCCGTTCTCAACCGCAAGCTGGAGCGAATTGCGATAACACGCCGCCAGGTAATCCGCATCCTGTTCACCGTGGACACCTTTCACCGGGCCGACCGTGTGAATCACAAATTTGGCCGGCAAATCTCCGGCAGTAGTAAGCACCGCTTCCCCTGTCGGCAAACCATCAGGAAAACGTGTGCGGCGAATTTCTTTGCACGCTGCCAGAATCGTGGGGCCACCCTCTTCGTGAATTGCACCATCCACGCCGCCACCACCCAGCAGCGTCCAGTTCGCAGCGTTGACAACTGCATCAACGGCTTGCGCGGTGATGTCACCAACAAGCACTTGCACACGATTATTTAGAAAGCCGCTCACAAGGCTCACCATAACTAATTGAAACTAATTCTTCCAGTGGAATAATTCACCGCGATTTCAGCGCCTGCACCTGCCATTGGAATATCCATGCAAACAACCTTTGGCACGTCATTCATGCTGCCAATGTCATATGCGTTATAAGCGTGATGTAAAAAATTACGCACTTGTTCACCCCGTGAGGCAACTCCGCGCAACCGCCAACCTAGCCGCGCCAATTCGACAAATGTTTCGCTGCGGCGTAACGCACGAGCAATTTCTGCCCACCGCCCCCCAAGCGAAATACTTACGCCCCAATCCGTCACTTCGGTGTTTTGCATTCGTTGTATATTGTCGCAATTGAAAATTAAGGTCGCCACAAATCCGCCTGAAAAGCCTAACCCTAATCCAAGGCGGGCGCTGGCGATACTGAACCCGATTGGGTTCTCTAAATTTGTGCCGCGCACAACCATCCCCGTTGTATATTCCATTCCTGCTGCAATCAACATTCCACCTGATTTTTCGCCGATCCCAAACCAGGTCTTATTCAAATCAAAAGGCATATACCGCTACTCCGTTTTATTGAACTTCATAAATAAATCCACCGTCTTCGCTCACTTTTACCTGAACCGAGGTAATGGCTTCACCAGTTGACATCCGGGCTAAAAATTCGCCGGACATCGCGGGCAAGACTGTCTTATTCAAAATCTGATCCACGTTACGCGCACCGCTTTCTACCTCTTTGCAGCGACTGGCGATGGCTTCGATGACGGCTTCGTCGTAGCCAAATGCTGCGCCGTGATTTTCGCCGATGCGTTTGCCAATGCGCGCGAGTTGCAGCTTGATGATGAGCCGCAAAATATCGTCGGCAATTGGATAGTAAGGAACTACCACCATCCGACCGAGCAGCGCTGGTTTGAAGATTTTGATCAGTTCCGGGCGAATGGCTTCAATCATTCCTTCCGGTTCAGGCCGTGTATCAGGATCAGCACAGAGCTTGGTCATCGTATCGGTCGCCGCATTCGAGGTCAGCAAAATCAACGTATTTTTGAAATCAATCTCGCGTCCTTCGCCGTCCTCAAGCATGCCTTTATCGAAGACCTGATAGAACAATTCCATCACATCGGGATGGGCTTTTTCTACTTCGTCAAGCAACACCACGGAATACGGTTTGCGTCGCACAGCTTCGGTCAATACGCCGCCTTCACCGTAACCAACGTAACCTGGCGGCGCGCCTTTCAGTGACGACACAGTATGCGCTTCCTGATATTCGCTCATATTGATCGTGACTAAATTTCTTTCGCCGCCGTACAAAGCATCTGCCAGCGCAAGCGCGGTTTCCGTTTTACCAACGCCGCTTGTGCCCACCAGCAAAAATACGCCAACCGGACGACGCGGATCAGTCAATTGCGCCCGCGCAGTGCGGATGCGTTGCGCGATGGCATTCAACGCATGCGGTTGTCCCAACACTCGCTCTTCTAATTTTTGATGCAAGTTCATGACCGCTGTGATTTCATTGGTCAACATCTTGCCTACGGGAATTCCCGTCCAGCCCGCAATGACTTCGGCGATGCTTTGCGAAGTGACAACCGGTTGCATCAGCGGAGTTTCACCTTGCACTGCTAATAACTCAGCATTTAGTTTTGCTAACTCAACTTTCAACTCTGCGGCTCCATCGGCTTTACCTTCTGATGCCATCGTTTCAAGTTTGCCGCGCAGGTCGCTGATTTTCGTCACCAGATCGCGTTCCTTGTCCCACTGTTCTTTGAGCGTACCAAGCCGCTCTTCAACGGCTGCGCGATCCGCTTTCAATTCGCCAATTCGTTCGTCGTGCGCCGCGCCCGTAATCGTTTCGCGTTCCAGCACGTTGATTTCTGTCGTCAAATTCGTGATGCGCCGTTGTGCGTCTTCAACCGAGGGAGGAGTTGCGCCCTGTCCAATCGCTACTTTGGCGCACGCTGTATCAAGCACGCTGACAGATTTGTCCGGCAATTGCCGACCGGAAATATAACGATGTGAAAGCCGTACAGAATCTTCCACCGCTTCATCAAGAATGCGCACGTTGTGATGTTTTTCGAGCGCACTGACGATGCCGCGCATCATGATAATTCCCTTTGCTTCGTCCGGCTCTTCAACTTTAACAACCTGGAAACGGCGAGCGAGTGCAGCGTCTTTCTCAAAATATTTTTTATATTCCGCCCACGTCGTCGCCGCGATAGTCCTGAGTTCCCCACGCGCCAATGCCGGCTTGAGCAAATTCGCCGCGTCGTTTTGTCCGGCCTGTCCACCCGCGCCAATCATCGTGTGCGCTTCGTCAATAAAAATGATGATCGGTTGCGGTGAAGCTTTGACTTCATCCATCACCGATTTCAAGCGATTTTCAAATTCACCTTTGATGCCTGCGCCCGCTTGCAACAAACCCATATCAAGCGTGCGAACGGCGACATTTTTGAGCGGTTCCGGGACATCGCCTTCCGCAATGCGCAAGGCAAATCCTTCGACGACGGCAGTTTTTCCTACGCCTGCTTCGCCTGTCAGGATTGGATTGTTTTGTCGCCGCCGCGTGAGAATGTCTACGACCTGACGCACTTCCAGATCACGTCCCAGCACGGGATCAATTTTTCCGGCGCGAGCTTTGGCAGTCAAATCAATTGTAAATTGATCAAGCGCTTTGGTTTTCCCTGGAGCGCCAACTGCGCCACCTGAACTTTCTCCGCCTGACTCCATTGGTTGCGAAGTGAAGCCTTCCGCCGCCCGCGCTTCAGCCGAGCCACTGGTCAACGACGCAAAATTTTCTTTCAATTCATCAATTTTTATTTTGGCAAAATCTTTGGATATTTCGCGCGCCAGTCGTGCCGTTATTTCATTCGTCAGAAAGGCCAGCAATAAATGTCCTGAACGAACTTTGGCTTCGCCGAATTCCACGGAAGCCAATAACCACGCATCTGAAATCAATGCGGGAATATGCGGAGAGATGGAAGGCGTGCGCGAATTGCCAGACTTCAACCGATCCAGCGCCACTGTGATGTCTTTCACTAAACGCGACGAATTCAATTCGTAATGCCGTAAAATTTTCGTCAAATCGGTGTCCGTAGTTTCCAGCAATTTGACCAGCAAATGCTCGACTTCGACATCATAATTGGTGCGTGACAAACAGAGTCCCGCCGCCCCCTGAAGCGCACTGTTACAGGTTTCATTTAGTCTGGCGACAAGTGATTTTAAATTGACGTTCATCTCGTGTTCTCTCCTCTTATCCGACAAGCTCACGGCCTGTCGGCAATACTGGTAAAATGGGGCGGATTCGGGTTCTGGCGACAAGCCCACGGCTTGTCAGACAATATTTATTTCTTCTTGAAGTAAAAATCTCCGTCTAGTGAAGTGTTTTCCCATGGCACCTGCTGTCCGTTGGTTTTCTCCTTGACTGAGATGCGGGTAAGTTTAAGTACTTCTTCAATTTTTAAATTTGGTTCGCGCAAATTCCTGAGCAATTCCTGCGTATACAAACCATTCTTGCCGTCTCCATCACTCGCCACTTCGCCAGGGCCGGTGGCATAGGCAACGACTGTTCCACTGGGCGCACTCATCACGGCCAGGCCACGCGAAACTGAACGAGTGCTACGTGCAAATGGATTATTGCGACAGGCATCAAGAATCACGATATTCAACCGGCTGCCAGCGGATTCAAGTTCAGACATCACACGCCCAGCGTCTACGGCTTCAAATTCGATGTCGGTGTCTTTTTGAATATTCGCGCCAATCGGAACCAGATAATTCACGCCTTTGATTTGCAAGCCATGTCCGGCAAAGAAAAACAGTGCGACG
>JAYSTY010000240.1:0-7710 GCA_043719385.1 Blastocatellia bacterium
GCAAGGGCTGAAAGAAAAATGGGACAAAGACGATCCTTGTCCTGAGGGCGCGCTGAAAGATTTCAATATTGATGCACGGCTCAACGGCGGACACATCGTGCTGGGTTTGTTGTGGGGCAATGGTGATTTTGATAAGACAATAGATATTTCCACACGCGCCGGACAGGATTCAGATTGCAATCCTTCGAGCGCTGCTGGCGTGCTGGGCGTGATGTTGGGCTACGACAAAATTCCTGACGCGTGGAAATCCGGCATTGCAACAATAGCCGATCAGAAATTTCAATTCACCGATTACTCGTTCAACTCTATCGTAGATTCGACAATCAAACGCGCGTCCAAAGTCATCACGAGCGTGGGTGGCAAAGTCACCGACAGCGAAATTCTGGTGCCAGTGCAACCAGCAAAAGCGCCGAAGCTGGAACAATGGAATCCGGGCATTCCTGATCGGTTTGTGCAATTCAATGAACCAGCCTGGCAGTGGAAAGGTAGTTGGCGTGACGAAACACAACCCAAAGATAACATGGACAAAAACAAACCTGGCGTCACCAGCAAAGCTGCAAATGGCGCGGGCGCAGAAGCCGTGCTGACGTTTGAAGGTGTTGCCATATGCGTGCTTGGCCCAATGACGCAGGCAGGCGGACGCGCCGATGTGTTTTTGGACGGCAAGAAAATGGACAACATTGACGCATACGTCGTCGAACGCACGTTTGATTACGATCTGTGGCGTGCGTATGACCTGAAGCCTGGAAAGCACACGCTCCGCATCGTCACACGCGATGATGCCGATCCACGGTCCAAAGGCAAAAATGTTATTCTGCGGCGTGCCATCATTTATCGCTGACACTACCCCTGATGACAAATCAGCAACTGCTGTCCTGGTTGCAAGGAATTCTCAATGAAATTAATCTTACTTTGTATGGTTTTGGCGCTTTGCGGCGCAATGCAGTTGACCAAAGCTGAAAATACTATTCAGCCTGCGCCTGCCAAAATTATTCTCGATACTGATATAGGCGATGACATTGACGATGCGTGGGCGCTGGCATTCATCCTTGCCCATCAGAATTTTGAATTGCTTGGCGTGACGATTACGCATGGTAATACACCCGCACGCGCACCAATTGCGAGCAAGATGTTGCACATCACAGGACGTGGCTCGATTCCCGTCGCCGTCGGACGCAAAACCTCTGATGGCTATGCGCAGCAATACACGTGGGCAGAAGATTTCACGACCAAACTCCCCATCAAACAATCCGCCGCAGACTTCATCGTCGAGCAGGTCAGGCGGTATCCGGGGCAAGTTATTTTGCTTGCCGTCGGCCCTTTGCAGAATGTCGCCGATGCGCTGCGCAAGGAGCCAAACCTGGGCAGGTACGTCAAACGAGTTGTACTGATGAGCGGTTGTGTATATGGCACTGCCACCAATAAAGAGAAGCTCATCCGTGAATGGAACGTCTATCAGTCAACGGCTGATTCGCAACTTGTATATGGCGCAGGGTTGCCGCTGACCATCGTCCCGCTTGATTCGACGACGTATTTGCGGCTGACCGATGAAGAGCGCAAACAGGTGCGCGATTACAAATCGCCGCTGACTTACGCGCTTGAAAGCCTGTACCGCCTCTGGCTCGACAATCCTAACTCACGGATGACGCTGCACGATCAGTTAGCTGTCGCTGAAGCAGCCAGTCCTGCCACATTTTTTGGCAGGCAGGAAGTGCTGCCACTTATTGTTGATGCCGAAGGCTTCACACGGATTGATCGTGAACGCGGTAAGCCTGTCACCGTCTGCCTCGAACCGAAACGCGATGAATTCATGAAATATTATATTGGAGAATTAATCCATCAGCGGTTAGGCATGTGATTCTTTACATAGCGCAGACGTATCGGATGAATAAAACAAACCGCTATTTTCCTAACCTTGCCGCGTGGCGTAGCGTGCTGTTGCAATACGCAGGCCTGCTTATCGCGCTGCTGGTGTTGATTATCGCGTTCGGCCTCAAGACTGATCATTTTCTTTCGCTGACGACATTGCGCACGATTTCCAATCAGATTCCTGATGCGGTGTTGCTGGCGGTGGGGATGATATTTGTGATGATCGTGGGCGGCATTGATCTTTCGGTCGGATCAGTAATGGCACTGAGCGGAGCTGTCCTCGGCCTATGTCTCGCACAATGGCATTGGTCGTTGTTGCCTGCGCTTGCGTTATGTTTGTTGACAGGATTGCTGTGCGGCTTAGTGAATGGGCTGATAACTGTGCAATGGAAATTGCCTTCGTTCATCGTCACGCTGGGAATGCTGGAAATTGCGCGTGGTGCAGCTTATCTGGTAACAAATTCACAGACGATGTATATCGGAGCAGCGGTCGAACGGATCAGCGCGTTTTCGTTCTTCGGAATTTCGCTGCCTTTCGCTTACGCCCTCTTCACAGTAATCATTGCGCAATTTGTCCTGACACGAATGGTTTGGGGGCGTTATGTTCTGGCTGTAGGTGCGAATGAAGAAGCCGTGCGTTACGCAGGCATTAATCCACGTCCGATCAAAGTTGTGGTCTTCGCCATAAGCGGATTGCTTGCCGCGTGTGCCGCTGTCCTGCAATGTGCGCGACTTTCTTCGGCTGATCCAAATGCTGGCACAGGAGCCGAGTTACAAGCCATTGCCGCGTGCGTCATTGGTGGAACGAGCTTGTTGGGCGGACGTGGCTCAGTTGTGAGTACGTTTTTCGGCGTCTTGCTGATTGCAGTACTCGGTGCAGGGCTGGCGCAAGTTGGCGCGCAGGAACCGACACGGCGACTGGTAACCGGCGGCGTCATCCTTGCGGCAGTGATTCTGGATGTCTATCGAAAGCAGATAGTATAAATGGAACGTACTATGAACCAAGTCAAAATCTTTTGCCTGATTGCTGCCTTAACGTTTAGCTGGTTTGCGGTCAGGACTCCGGCTGTTTTTAGCAGCTACCAAACGCAATCAAACACAGTCAATTTCGAGCGTGATATTCGCCCGCTATTGCACACACATTGCAGCGAATGCCATGGTGCCTCCAAACAAAAAGCCGGGTTGCGCTTGGATCAAAAAGCAGCGGCGATGAAAGTGATCGTGCCGGGCAAAAGCGACACAAGCGAACTCATCCGCCGCATCACCAGCACAAACAAATCCGAAATGATGCCGCCGACGGGCGAACGATTATCCTCACATGAAATCGCCTTACTCAAAGCGTGGATTGACGCGGGCGCGAACTGGCCTGAAACAGAAAAAATCGTCGCCGAAGCCAAACGCGCCGACAAATCATGGTGGTCGTTACAACCCATCAAAAGCGTCGAACCACCAATGCCCAAAGGCATTCCAGCGTCTTGGGCGAAATCGCCGATTGACCGATTCATCTTTGCCAAACTTGCCGAACGCAATTTGCAACCCAGCGCTCCGGCAGATCGGCGCACGCTGATTCGTCGCGTGAGTTATGACCTAACGGGCTTGCCGCCTGCGCCTGAACAAGTCGAATCTTTCGTCAACGACAAGGCTCCAAACGCTTATGAAAAACTGGTGGATCGGCTGCTCGCTTCGCCGCATTACGGCGAACAATGGGGCAGGCATTGGCTTGACGTAGCGCGTTTTGGCGAGAGCAAAGGGTTCGAGCGTAACGTCACTGTCAACAATGTCTGGCCGTATCGTAATTACGTGATTCGCAGCTTCAATTCCGACAAGCCGTTCAATCGTTTCATCATCGAACAGCTTGCGGGCGATGTCGTAGGGCGCGGTAATCCCGCCATCGAAGTCGGCACCGCGTTTCTGGTTTGCGGCGCGTATGACGACGTAGGCAATCAGGACGCGACGCAACAAAAAATCATTCGCGCCAATACGCTGGACGATTTGATCACCGCGACCAGCAATGCGTTTCTTGGCCTGACGGTAAATTGTGCGCGTTGCCATAACCACAAATTCGATCCGATTCCGACGGAAGATTACTATCGTTTACGCGCCGCAGTTGAAGGCGTGCAGCACGATGAACGCGCATTGGCTACGGATGAGGAAAAGCAACGTTACGCTGAAAAAGCGAAACCGCTGGAAACGCGGCGCAGCGAATTAACGAAAGAAAAATCAGCGCTGGAAAAAAGCATCGCCGAACGCGCCAAAGAAAAAGCCGCACAAGTTGCGAGTTATGAATTGCCGAAAATTACGCGGCATTTCAACGAACATCGTTTTGCGCCAACGCCTGCGCGCTATTTGAAATTCAAAATGCTGGCGCACGCCGACAATCCAAAATCCGCCGTCAACGCCCGCGTAGATGAATTTGAAGTCTGGACCAAAGACCGCAACGTCGCGCTGGCCAGCAACGGCGGCAAGGCCCTGGGAGCGACGACGCGCAAGGCCGAAGATTTCGCCAATGCCAATGCTTACGGCGTAGAGTTGGTCAACGATGGCAAGTTCGGCGAACGCTGGTTTGTCGCGGCTCCGGCAGAATTGACGATTGAATTCCCGCGCACTGAAACCATCGAACGCATTGTCTTTTCGCACGACCGCACCGCTGCGCCTGACACCATCGTCACAGGCATCGGGCCGTTCGTCACCGAATATCAAGTGCTGGTCTCGCTCGACGGCAAAGACTGGAAAGCTGTGGCTGATTCGACTTCGCGTCGGCCATACAACGAAGCACATTTGATCGAACGTTTTGCGCCTGCCGTGATGTCCGCCGAAGAAAAACAAAAGCGCACATCGCTTGAGGCTGAACTTGCCAGTCTCAACCGCGAACTAAAAGCAATTTCACCATTGCCGATGGTTTGGGCGGGCAAATTTGAGCAGCCGAAAGAAACGACGTATGTGCACAAAGGTGGCGATCCACAACGACGCGGTGCAGATGTGCGTCCGGCAAGTTTGGCGGTGCTGGACGGCGCGTTGAAATCATTCGACCTGCCCGCTGATGCACCCGAAAGCGAACGGCGTTTGGCATTGGCTAACTGGATTGCGAACGATGAAAATCCGCTGACCGTACGCGTACTGGCGAATCGCATTTGGCATTATCATTTCGGCACGGGCATCGTAGACACGCCGAGTGATTTCGGCTATCTCGGCGGCAAACCTTCGCATCCTGAATTGCTGGATTGGCTGGCGCGGCGGCTGCAAACAAATGGCTGGCAACTGAAAGCACTGCATCGTGAAATTCTCTTGTCGCAAACCTATCAACAAAGCGGCGCAAACCGTGAAGACGCCGCCAAACAAGATGGCAGCACGCGTTTGTTGTGGCGTTTCCCGCCGCGTCGTTTACAAGCCGAAGAAATCCGCGATTCAATTTTAAGCGTTGCAGGCAAACTGAATTTGCAAATGGGCGGGCCGAGCTTTCGTTTGTATCGCTACCTCGAAGACAACGTCGCTACATATTTGCCGCTGGATCAGCACGGCCCAGAAACCTATCGCCGCGCGGTCTATCACCAAAACGCGCGGTCTTCGCTGGTGGATGGTTTGACGGATTTTGATTTGCCCGACAACGCCGGATCAGCGCCCAGCCGCATCAGCACGACTTCGCCATTGCAAGCCCTGACGCTGCTCAATCATCAATTCACGTTGGATATGGCAGACGCTTTGGAGGCACGCGTGAAGCAGGAAGCGCCGAATAACGAAGCCGCGCAAATACGGCATGCCTTCGCGCTCGCCTTTCAACGGCAACCAGCGCAAGCAGAAGAATCCGCCGCGTTGCAATTGATTGCGAGGCACGGCTGGCGCGCGTTTTGTCGCGCGTTGCTGAATGCGAATGAGTTGATTTATCTACAATGAAAAGAGTGACTAGACAGGAAAATGTGGGAAAAGAAAATAAGAACTTCGTTGTATATCCGCGTTTTATTTTCCCACATTTTCCTGTCTAGTCATCTGACTTCTGAGTGAGGAAATCCATGAATGCAAACCTGCTTGATCAATTAACTCGCCGCCATTTTTTGCGCGACACCACCACCGGATTAACTGGCGTAGCGTTGACGCATTTGCTCGGCAATGAATTACTCGCGCAACGCATTCAGCATCACGCGCCCAAAGCCAAACAGGTGCTGCAAATCTTTTGTCCCGGCGCGGCTTCGCATATTGATTTGTGGGATCACAAACCGGCGCTGGAAAAATATGACGGCACGCCATTGCCGGGTGCAGGTACGGAAGTTACGTTTCAAGGCAAGAACGGCAACCTGATGAAATCGCCGTGGGCGTTCGCTCCGGCGGGGCAGAGCGGCAAGCTGCTGACGACGCTGCTGCCGTTTATGACGAAACAGGCCGATGACATTGCGTTCATCCATTCCATGACTTCGCGCTCCAACACGCACGGGCCAGGCAACGTGTTTATGGCGACAGGTTCCGTGCGCGAAGGCTTCCCGTCGGCAGGCGCTTGGGCGAGTTATGCGCTCGGCAGTTTGAATGACAATTTGCCAACGTTCGTAGCCATCACTGACGTACGCGGCGAACCGCCCAACGGCAAAGCCAATTGGACGAATGGATTTTTGCCCGCGCAACATCAGGCGACGATGCTGGCGGCACAGCAACCGCTCAGAAACCTGAAGCGTCCGACGAATATTGCTGAAGACGAAGAACAGGCGACGCGTGCATTTTTGCAACGGCTCAACGATGCGCACGCTGAACGCAATCCCGGCGAAAGCGAAGTGCGCGCGCGGATGGCTTCGTATGAACTTGCGGCTCGCATGCAACTCGCCGCGCCTGAACTCACCAATTTCAAAAGCGAGTCAGCCGCGACGCATAAACTTTATGGTACAGATGACAGCAACCCACTGAAAGCCGCATACGCCCGCAATTGTTTGTTGTCGCGGCGACTGCTTGAACGCGGCGTCCGCTACGTCAGCTTGTATTGCGCATCGCGGGCGAGCGGTGTGGATGGATTATTGAACTGGGACGCGCATCGTACGCTCAAAGCTGATTACGAACGCCATTGCCCGATCCTTGATCAACCTACAGCAGCGTTGCTGACAGATTTAAAACAGCGCGGGATGTTGAAAGATACGCTGGTGTTATGGACGACTGAATTTGGCCGCATGCCAACGCATCAGGAAGGCACGACCGGGCGCGATCACAACCCCGACGGCTTCACCGTTTGGATGATGGGCGCGGGCGTCAAAGGCGGCATGAGCTATGGCACGACGGATGAATTCGGACGTCGTGCAGTTGAAAATGTCTCCACGGTTTATGATTTTTATGCAACGGTGTTACACCTGCTCGGCTTAGATCACGAACGTCTGACCTATTATTACAACGGCATGAATCGGCGGCTGACAGATGTGCATGGGCATGTCATCCGCGAAGTTTTGGCCTGACACAAATTTGATTATGCAAACCACTCGACGCGACTTTCTATCTCAATCAATGGCTTTGACTGCGGTAACGATGCTGCCACGTAAGCCGATTACAGTGCCAGTACCAGCAATTGACACGCACACACATTTTTACGACCCCACACGTAAGCAAGGCGTGCCGTGGCCAAAGCCGGAAGAAAAAATATTGTACAAGCCGCATTACCCTGCGCAGTTTCGTGCCTTGACTTCCCCGCTGAATATTGTCGGCACCGTCGTCGTCGAGGCCAGTCCGTGGGTCGAAGACAATCAATGGATTCTTGATTTAGCGAAAGAAAATGCTGACATTGTCGGCTTCATTGGAAACCTAAAATTAGGCGCACCGGAATTCCCTGCACTGCTCAACCGCTTCAGCGCGAATCCGTTGTTTCGTGGTTTGCGA
>JAYSTY010000025.1:0-1835 GCA_043719385.1 Blastocatellia bacterium
GAACAGTTGTGCTTCCGCAACATCAGCTCCGGCAGTAGTGACCGTGAATACTCCAATTGTGGTTGATGCCGGGGCACCACAGATAGTCTCGGCGTGTGCAGCGCTGGGTGGGATAAAGCTCGCAGGTGTAATTGGCGGAGCAGCTACGAGTGCAACCTGGAGCGGTGGCGCAGGAACTTTCACTCCAAATAACACAACCCTGAATGCCACCTATACGCCCGCAGCAGCAGAAATCGCTGCCGGGTCAGTAACATTGACTCTGACCACGGATGATCCAGCCGGGCCATGTGGGGCTGATAGCGCTAAAGTAACGATTACCATCACTCCCTGTGCTGATTTATCGCTGACCAAGACAGTGGATAATAATGCACCGACAATCGGGCAAAATGTGGTCTTCACCATCAAGGTCAGCAATGCAGGCCCCAGCGCTGCAACGAATGTTAAAGTTACTGATGTTCTGCCCGCCGGACTAACATTTGTCAGTGCTGATTTAGGCGTTGCTTACAATAGTGGAACAGGAGTCTGGACAGTCGGCACAATCGTCAGTGGCGGCAGTGCAACGTTGAAGATTACGGCGACGGTTACACAACCTGGCGAAATCTCAAACACTGCTGAGGTAATAGCCAGCGATCAACCGGACCCGGATTCTACGCCCAACAATCAGGTGCCAGTGGAGGATGATCAGGCCAGGGTTAGCTTAAATTCCAAGTCCGGCTTCGATCCGCCATCGGATCAGAAACCTGGCACCTTACTGGTGTTCCCGTTTTACAAACATGATGCGCAAAACAAAGTGGACACGCGGTTGACCGTCACGAATATTGGTAACCTGCCGATCAATGTTCACTTCCTGTTTATGGATGGTGCAACCTGTCAGGAATTTGACCAGTTTGTCTGCTTCACGCCTGGTGCCAGTATTCAATGGAAAGCCTCAGAATTTGATCCCCAGAACAAAGGTTATGTGATTGCGTACACCGTAGACAATATGGGACGACCAGTAGCTTACAACGGGCTGAGCGGCAATGCCTTCGTCAATGACGGTGAATATGTGGACAATTATGGGGCGGAATCGTTTTACTCTCCCCTGCCGATTGGTTCTACTATTGGCGCCGTCGCTACGCCTGGGCTTTCCTGGACGATCCCCTTTGATGGAGTGGCACTGGATATGGTTCCCACAACTTTTGTGGTGGACATTCAAAGCCCCGCTGATACTGTCAATCAGAAACTGGTGCTTTCAGGATTGACAGGGGATGCGTATGCGGGAAAATTGAGTGGCGTGACCCAGATTGGCACAGGGCTGGCCTACAACGGCCACGAAGTGTTACGCAGCTTTTCTCCCTTTATTAGTGGACAGTGCTTTGTGGAAAAGATCATTGACGCCACGACTCCAAAAGTCACCGGGACACTGGCAGGTCTGATTCCAAAAGGCGAAGTCGGCACGTTACGATTCAGCGTCACGGCGGCAGTCGGGTTGTTGATGACTTCGAATAAGAATACTTTCAGCGGGAGCAGAACGCTGCATAAGGTACAGGTTGCCAAGTCATCCATCATCATTCCACTGGTGATGCCGGATTGCCAGTATTGGGTAACTCCTGCCTAAGCGAACTGAAGCGCAAAGCAACTGAAAAAGGACTGAGAAGATTCTCAGTCCTTTTTTTAATCAGGCAGCAATCTGAATGATTATTTTTTCTTTTTGAGCTTTTGCTCTTTAGACAGAGGCTCAAAGGGAAGGGGATGTGCCGGAATTGTTTTGGTGTTAATTAAATTAACGGGAAGATTTCTTCTGACGGTTTCTGCAAATAAGTCCATGTCGTAATCGCACTCTCTGGACATCTCTT
>JAYSTY010000241.1:0-19399 GCA_043719385.1 Blastocatellia bacterium
AGCCCTGCGCCCACCGAAGCGCATCACCCCGATTTATTCTGGTACGGAATTCACGGCGTCGAAACTTTGTTTACGGTCATGGGGCCAGGTTGCGAAAGCGTCACGCGCACCAATACAAACGGCGCCGATGTTGTCACTGGCAAATGGAAAGATGGGCGCATCGGAACCTTTCGCGGCATTCGTGATGGCAAACAAAAATATGGTGTCGTCGCTTTTGGCAGCAAAGATGTGATCGCAGTTGATCCCAAAAAAATCAGCTACAATGAATTAGTCGTGGCGATAGTTAAATTTTTCCAGACCGGCATCGCTCCCGTTTCACCCGAAGAAACCCTGGAGATTTATGCCTTTATGGAAGCTGCGGATGTGAGCAAAAAGCGAGAGGGTGCGCCAGTAAGGTTGAAGGAATTATTGGAACGCTAGCTCAGTTTCGGGTTTCGCGTTTCGAGGAATAACGAATTACCTGGTTTCCTCGAAACCCGAAACTCAAAAACTCGAAACTGATTCCCCTCGAAACCCGAAACCCGAAACGCGAAACTGATCCTACCGCATTGAAACTACCCCGCCACTTCCCAATGAATCCAGATTCATTTTCAGATTCCACTTCTCATTGGACTTCATCATTTTGTCCCACGTGATTTCGCGGCCTTCATACGCAGCCATCCGTCCCAGAATTGTCGTTAGCGTCGTCTGCGCGCCCTGTTCACACTGGTTATCGAACTTACCAGACTTAATACTTTCGACCAGCGCCTGCATTTTTGTACCGACAGCTTTGTGTAAATCAACTTTGCCGCAATCAATTTTGTCAGCAGTTTTTTGACCTTCTTTCACCTCATTGTAATTGATCGTAGCGGGGCCGCTTTGCAACGAATCCGACGCGCCTTTCGTGCCGAAAAACCGCTCGCCCGATTGCCGATAGCCTTTGTTCTTGAACTGATTTGAGTTGAAGCTGATGTGAACGTCGCCGGGATAAGTGTAGGTCAGAATAAAATGATCGCTGCACAAATATTCCGCCGGAACGCCGTCAACCTGTTTGCGCAAAGCTTTCCCGGTTGTTCCAGTTGCTTTGATGGGATTTGCTTTCATCGCCCAGTTCACGATGTCCAGAATGTGAATATTCTGCTCGGTAATAATGTCGCCGGAAAGCGCACGGTCAAACACCCAGTTGCGAATGCGCGCTTCCAGATCGGACATCTCAGGTTTGTTCTGACGGCCTAAATCATTCGTGTAATAAAAAGTCTGACCGAGGACGATGTCGCCGATTTCACCCGCGTGAATACGACCGATCATGCCGCGATAGCCTTCGTCATAACGCTTTTGAAAACCAACGTGCATGCTGACTTTGTTATTATATTTCTTCCCGATATTCATGACCTTCAAACAACCAGTCACATCGGTGGCGACAGGCTTTTCGCAATACACGTGCTTGCCCGCGCTGACCGCGGCTTCGAGGTGATCAGGATGGAAATACGGCGGGCTGGTGACGAGTACAACATCCACGTCTTTCGACTGGACTAATTTTTCATACGATTTGTAGCCCTTGAAAAGATTGGCGTCGGCAATTTTGCCCTGTCCTTTCTCTGCGGCTTTTGTGTCGAACATGGAACGTGCCGCCAGGACTTTATCCTCGAAGATGTCCATCAACGCCGTGATGCGCACATCAGTGTTGGTAACGAATTCGCCGCCGTCATAAGTGCCACGTCCGCCGCATCCGATGATGCCGAGTCCGAGCGATGAATTAGCTACGGAGCCAAACGCCGTAGCGGGTTTGACGATCAACAACCCGACGCCAGCGGCAGTGCTGGTGCGAAGAAAGTTGCGCCGTGAAACCGATTGCTGAAAAAATGATTTGGTTTGGTTTTTCATGATGAATTCCTCCTGGCGATATTATAGCCAAACAATCGTCGGATGCCAGCGTTTAGCAGGATGCAGGAGTTAGGAGTTAGGATGCAGGGTTTGTTGCCACAACCGTGAAGACAGATTTAAATCCTAAAGCCTATATCCTAATTCCTGACTCCCGACTCCCCTCTTTTGCATAATCCATAATCTTCGCTTACCTTCTCAGCGTGATTTTTCCACGCTTTTCCCGTTCCAATCAGATGCCAGATAATTCCCTGCCCGCTGTGCCGGACTGGTGTTTTTCGTTTAGCAATAACGGGGAAATTCCGGCGCAATTTAGCGCTCACAATTCAAGGCAAAAATTTATTGTAGCCGGAGACATCTGGTTGTCGAATCGCAATGAATTGTCATTGGATACGACCGCGCTGAGCGATACAGAAATCGTCGCGCTGTTGTGGGAAAGATTTGGCGCGGACGCGGCGCTGCGCTTACAAGGCATGTTTGCGTTCATCGTGTGGGATTGCGAACAAAAAAAATTGTCGCTCGTGCGGGATTGTGTTGGTACGCGAACACTTTATTATGTAATTAATGGCGCGACGATTTCCGTGGCTCCGCGCCTGCAAACTTTAGCCAATAAACTCAAGCCTGGCATTGATCTGGTAGCCCTGCGCGATTATCTTTCCTGCGCTTTCGTGCCTGGTGAACGCACGATGTGGGAAGGTATCCACGAAATCAGACCAGGCACAATTTTTTGCTGGCCGGAAAATAAAGCGCACACTTATTGGGAAGTGCGCGAACAAATTTCGGATGATGTGCAACCGCTCGAATGGCATGCGCAGGAGCTTCGCCAACAGCTTGATGAAGTAGTCGCCGAATATTTGCCGCACGATGCACCCGTTGGCGTGTATCTTTCCGGCGGACTTGATTCCAGTTTGGTCGTGGCACTCGCCAAAAAATTACATTCGCAACCCGTTCATACTTACTCCATTCATTTTGGCGATACGACGCCGCACGAATTGGAATTCTCTTCGCTGGTGGCGGAACATTGCAAAACGCAACATCACATTATTGAAATCACCCCCAATCAGATGTGGGATTTGCATGCCGAAGCGATAAGTTTGCTGGATGATCCAATTGGTGATCCGCTGACTGTGCCAAATTTAATTCTGGGTCGTGAAGCTAAAAAATCGGTTGATGTAATTTTCAATGGTGAGGGCGGCGATCCGTGTTTTGGCGGCCCGAAAAATCAGCCGATGCTGCTGACAAATCTTTATCAATCGCAGCATGCGCCGGATTTGGTCGCGGCGTATTTGGCTTCGTATCAAAAATGTGCGCCTGATTTGCCGCGTCTGCTGCGACCTGAAATCTGGGATGCAGTCAAAAATATTCCTTCTGTTTTTGAGGCGGAATTATTTGGCGAGGGCAGTTATTTGAATCGCCTGATGTTCATCAACACCAAATACAAAGGTGCCGATCACATCCTGACGAAGGTCAGCAATTTGACGCGTGCCTGTGGCATCGAAGGCCGTTCACCGCTCTTCGATCAACGTGTAGTCGAACTCAGCCTGACGATTCCGCCGGAATTCAAACTGAGTGGCGCGACCGAAAAAGCTGTGCTGAAAGCGGCAGTGCAGGATGTCCTGCCGGAGGCAATTTTGCAGCGCCCCAAAAGTGGCATGATGGTTCCCGTGCAATACTGGTTTCGCCAGTTATGGCCGAAACAGGCGCGCGCGTTATTGCTCCATCGAAACGCCCGCATCCGCGAATTTTTGCAAATGAGTTTGGTCGAAGACTGGCTGAATTATCGCAACGATACGTGGGGCAGATATGGCGTAAAATTGTGGTTACTGGTAAGCCTGGAGTTATGGTTGCAAACTCACGCGAAGCGCTAAAAGTTTATGCCACATTTCAGCCAAAACTATCCACCGAATACACCGAAACATCACTGCCGCCATAATATCCGCCGCCGCTATCGAGGATCACCAGCGCATCGTCTTCCTGCGGGTTGCGGCTTTTGGCAATCCCTTCGCGCAACAGCCTGAGCAACGTCATGGGCGACAACGATTCAAGTTCCACGTACTTTCCTTCATCCAGCCAGCGCAATTCATCAGGCTGCAAACTGTCGCGTACGGCGGACGGCATCGCCTTTGCTTTATTGGCGGATGCGTCCGAACGACAAACAAACATTTGACGCTTGAGCAATTGGCGCGGCAATAAACCAAGTTCATAAATCGTGACGCCGCTGCTGTTGGCAAACCACGTCGGCGTGATACGCAGGCGATGGACTAACTGCACGCCGGAAGGACTCGCATCATGCAACGCGTAAACTTTTAGCTCAGGATTACGATGCAACATCTCCAGCACTGTGCTGAAAATATTCTCTGGATAGCCATTGACCGTCAGCACGGCACAGTTATTTTCAAAGTGAAAATTATTGGCGATCAGAAAATGGGCAGTCTCTGTCCGATCACAAATCACGGCACGATCAAAACTGTAAGCGGTAACTTCGTGACTGACTTTGGCCGGTAAGGCTGACATTTCAGGCGGCGGCAGAAGCTTTGCGATTTTGCCATTGTTCATCACCCAGCGATTTACCGCTTTCCCCGTTTCCTCAAAACTGAATTTGGCCTCATGCCGAAATTCCAGGCGGAGGCGGTTTCTGACTTGGGGAAGCCACAGCACAATGGCCATCGCAAGAAAGATGAATCCAAGCACCCAAGGCAGCACCAAAAAAGCGAAGATGCCCAGCCCCAATGCGACGAATCCAGGCCACAACAATTTCGCCGGATATTTACGCGTATTGAAGAAATAATAAAACTGACGCGGCGTGAAATAGAGCGAATCGTTGACGGAAATAGCCGAAATTGTCTTCGCAAAAAACGGGTCGGTGAAACTGTCAGACAGTTTCGGATCAAACGTAAATGGATGGTTACAAACTGCGCATTTACCAATATTTTCTCTGCGCTGTTTGAGTTTGTTATCGGCCTGGCATTTGACACATTTCACAGGGGAACCTCGGATAAACGTATAGTGGGCAGCCTGCCCGCGTCTAAGATTAACGCTACCTCTTTTCTTGCATTTAGTTTCTGAGCAAGTGCCAGGCTTGCGGGCTGGCAGCCCGCGCTACAATATTTGTTGTTCCACCAACACCTGAGAAGTTTCGCGCCGCCGAATTAAACGATGAACGCCGTTTTCAAGCAAGACCTCAGCCGGACGCGGACGATGCAAAAAATGTGAGGCCATCGCGTAACCATACGCGCCGACATCCAGAATCGCTACGATGTCGTCAATTTTTAATTTTGGCAATTTGCAACCACGTCCCAGATAATCCCGCGAATATGTGGTGTTACCACACAAATCCGTCACATATTCTTCGCCCTGATTTTCCTGCACTGCGCGAATTTCACGATAGCCGCCATGCACGCTCAGCACGGCGATGTTGGCAACTGAAGTGTCCAGGCCAATGATTTGTTTTTCGCCCTGCCATTTGGTGGAAACTACGCGAGCCAGCAACGTGCCGCATTGTGCAACAGCGGCGCGGCCTGGTTCAATAATTAATTTAACTGGACGCGTAAGCTGGCTGAGTTGTCGCGTCAGTTCTGCGCCAAAATCTTCCCAGCTAAAACCCACCTGACCGTCACGATAGGGATAGCCAAACCCGCCGCCAAAATCCAGATATTCCCAGTCCGGCAAAATGTTCCCCACTTCGATGACGCTGGCAATTGATTCAGTAAAAGCCTGCGTGACGTTCGTGCCAGTGCCGCGATAAAAATGAATGCCGGAAACTTGCAAACCAAATTTAGCGGCGCTGTTTACGGCTTCGCGCAATTCTGGCGGACTAATTCCAATCCGATTCTCACCCGTAATTTCCGGCAGGTTCAGCCGAAAGCCGAGTTGCGGTTTGTAGTGCTGACTGGCCTGATAAACTTCACCAAAGATTTCAAGTTGCGAAAGGCTGTCGAGGTTAAATTTTGCAATGCGCCATTCCAGCATCTGCGCCATCTCGGCACGATTAAGATTGCTGCCGCTGTAGACAATTTGTTCCGGCGTAAATCCCGCCTGCAAGCCGAGTATCACATCGCCGGGAGTGTTCGCATGCAAGCCCCAGCCGCGCTCCAGAAAAATTCGCAGCAACGACAAATTTCCGTTGGTGACGCTGGCAAAATAAAATTGTTTACTGTGATAAGGGACTGCGTCAACGATACGCTCAATCGTGGTGTTCAGAACTTGCGCATCATACACATAAAGCGGTGAACCGTAGCGGCTGAGCAATTCTTCCGCGACCAGATTTGCAATTAGGTTGGTGTGAAGCTGTGAAGTATTTGGGGTCATTCACGATCAACATTCAGGGCTAAATCAAAAGTCCGACAAACTACGCACTCAACAGGGTGCGTTGTAGATTAAGAGGAAACCAAATCGCATTCGTGTCATGCACTCCCGTGCACAAGGTGTTCGATGATAATCCGAGTTAGGCCACTAGAAGTTAAAAACCTGCGTTGCTAACCCAAACAACCCAGCTATCAACAAAATTCTTATTAAAGTTGCTCGCATTTCTCTCGGTGAAAGCACTATATTGCGCGGATATAACCATAGACAGAGCGTAGCAAATAAAAAGATCATCAGGCCATAAACAATTCCGTTGGGGAGTAATCCGCTAAGTAATTTTCTGAGGAGAATCGTCAAACCACAACCAGCACTAAGGATAACAATTAATCTGACACGCCCATTGACCAAAGGCACTGAGGATGGAGGGCGTAACCAAAACTCAATTAACAAAACAATTGCGATACATAAGATCACACTATCTGAAAATACTATCCAACCTGATTTTTCAAAGTACCGAGTAATAACTGAGGCAAAGATAAAGATTAAAGTCATTCCCCCAAAGGATGTAATTTTCCTCTCGTTTTGTATGTTTGGATTAACCATAGGGTAATCTTTTATCACCGAACTGCTGTCTCAAGCTGATTTCATTTTCCAGCGCCAGAAGCCAGGCGGCAATAAAAAAGGGCTGTAAAATGATTTTTTCAGCTCAGCCTGCAAAACTGTCACCCGCCAGGCTTGCCACATTAACAGCAACCACAAAGTTTCTCCAATCCGCCGCCCCTGAATTTGCCCGCTTAAATTTCCGGTCGAAACGCGCAGGGCCAAGTCCGGTTGCCAGATGCCTTCATCTTTCAGCATGGCAGGCTGTAACCATTTGCCAACTTCATCCCACAACGGGCCAGTACACCACGCGGTCAGAGGCACGCCCATACCGCGTTTTTCCCGCCAGACAACTTCACCGGGCAACCACAGCTCAACCGCTTTTTTGAGCAGGTATTTTTCGTGTGATTCGCGCAAAAATGATGCGCCATTCAATTGAAATGTCCATTTGGCTAAGGCGTGATGACAAAACGGAGTGCGCACCGAAAGCTTATTAGCAAACGCCAGGTTCGTGGCACGCGGCTGAATATTCTGCGCTCCCTTGAGCATTAAATTTGCCCGACGCAAACGATGCAGCAGCGACGGAGTAAACACATCATCCAGCGCGTCTCCCAACCAGTTCAGCGGATCAAGCGCCTGCACTTTCGCTAAAATTTCCGGTTCATAAACCAGCGACTCGGAACCGTGCAGGCGATGAAAGGTGCGTAAATAATCCTGATGAAATCCTGCCCCGGTCGGACTAGCGGGCTGATAAACATCCGAAGTAATCAATGGTTTATTGGTCCAGCCGGCAAATAACTGATCGCCGCCTTCGCCGTTGAAAACGACTGAGCATTCCTTGTTCGCGGCCTGATATAACAGGTACAACGGCACGGTCACACCATCGCCAAATGGCATGTCCAGCGCTTTCACCGTGGCGGGCAAAGCCTCCTTAATGCGATTGGGAGTAGCTGAAACTTTGACCAGCGGAATATCTAAATATTTTGCCACGCGCTCGGCATACGGAATTTCTGAAACTCCGTAATCTCCGAAATCCAGCGTATAAGCTCTGACTTTAATGCCGGCCCGCACCAGCAACGCAGCGGTGATCGCGGAATCCAGTCCGCCAGAAAGAAAAACTCCTACGGTGGTGGACGGAGCATCCGTCAGTTGCGCATTCATTGCTTCCGTCAACAGCTTTTGCAATTGCGTTACCGCCTTAAATTCCTTATCAATTTTCAGCGGCGCTTCCTGCCATTTGTAATCCAGTTTTGACCAGGAAATTTCCATGCGGGACGGAGAATCGGCGCGGCCCGAATCGTTCACAAATTGAAATTTTCGAGCGGTTCCGGCTGGCACCGCAAAAACTTTTTTGAGTGGCGTGTGCGGCGTGGGAACATACGACAAACAGGCATAGCCATGTAAACCAGCGACGGAAATTTCGGCGTTTTCAACTAGCAGTAAAAGCAATTGCACCTGATTGGAAAACCAGATCATGTTGTGCTGCTGTAACCAATAAAAAGGGACGCGGCCAAACGCATCACAGCTAAATTCCAAGCCCTCCTGCCACGCTCTGATCGTCACATCCGCTTCGGTTTTTAAGCCAGAGGCAGAGAGGGCGACTTCAATTTTCTGGTCGTCTGTTTTCGCGCGGACATTGTCGCCCCACCAGGCCACGCCCATGTGCGTTCCCTGCTCCGTGAAAGCATGTTGATAGTGTTTTGGGAGAGGATGGATGGTGGACAATATTTTGTTAAATTGTCCGGCTAATTCGTCCCGTTGCCCCTGTCCCCAGTATCCGATTATTGCGCTCATCTCGTCACTCAACTTTAAAATCAGTCGTACTAATAATGCGATCACCCAGCTTCATCTGCACATTCCAATCACCTTTTGCTGCGGCCTCACCAATCCGGCAGCGGCAATGCGTTTCCCAAATTTGTTTCGTGGTATCACGGGTTGCCCATTGGGACTGAGAAAATATTTTTCCCGTCGGATCAATCCAGTTGCACGAAAGATTTAGTTTTTCGCCCAGCGGCACATCACGCAACGTCGCCCGAAAAAAAACATCCTGTCCATCGCGTGTGACCGCCGCCAGATTACTGCCGTTATCAACCGTGCGCGTCACGCGTCCGGCATCTGCCGTGATGTTGGCAAATGATGTCGTGCGTTGCGCATACCACGCCCAAACGCTGGCAAAAATAACCAGCGCCAGCACCAGACCACCGACACCGAGCCAGATTCGTTGCCGTCGCTGTTTGACCAGTGCCTCGCGGTAGCGCACCTGTTGTAGCGCCTCATCAATCAGGTCGGTCGGCAGGCTCAGTTCCTGTAAAACCTGCTCCGTTAATTCGCGCCGACTTTGCTCATCTTCACGATCCTGGGCCAACCCCGTGACTTCGGCAACAACCTGATTCCATTGTTTTTCAGATAATTGACTTTCCATAAGCTGCGATTTCTTGTAGCGTTTGTTTTTTCAAACGCGGGGAAGGATGCCCTGGGACTCCAACTCCCGGCGAGTAACGCAAACCTGAAATTAGTTTACGATACAAATGAGTCAGGAAGAAATATTTATTTTTGGCGCTTCACACGTCGGTATCCGCCTGGCGCGACGGCTCGCAACACAGGGACAAAAGATCATCGTCGTGGATCGTTTCGAGTCTGCACCCGAAATTCCCACGGGCTGGGATTACGTATGTGGAGACTTTGACGATCTGCCGAATCTCGACCACGCCCGCCTTGCCTTTATTGTCACCGATGAAGACAAGCTCAATATTCGCACCGCCTTAGCCATTCGCAGCAGCCGCCCGGATTTAAAAATTGTCATCACGCTGGAACAGAGCCGCCTGGGGAAAAAGCTCTCACGCCATCTGGGCAATTTTGCTTTCATCAGCCCGCCAGAATTGGCTGCCACCAAATTTGTCGCGGCGATTTACGCTCCGGCGCTACCCGCGACGACAAATATCCAGCCATTTATTCCAGAACCGGAAATTGAAATTCGCAAATCCTGGCATGTTGATCCGCTCGTCTTTCGGGCGCTGCTGGCTTTCACGTTACTTGCCTTCAGCACAACCATTTATTTTCACTTTGCCGAAAGCCTGCCGTGGATTGACGCCTGGTATTTTGTCGTGACGTTGATGACGACCGTCGGGTTCGGCGACATCAGCCTCAACAAATCATCGGTGCTTTCCAAAATCATTGGCACTATTTTGATGATTGCGAGCGTCACGAATACCGCCGTCATTTTTGCGCTGATTACCGATTCGCTGTTGCGGCAACGACTGGCGTTATCATTTGTGCGCCGGCGGATCAAACAATCCGGTCACGTGATCGTCGTCGGCATTGGCGCAGTCGGGTTGCAGGTGGTCGAAGATTTACGCGAGCGCGGCGAAAAAGTTACCGTCGTCGAAGACGATACGCATGGTCGGTACATGCCAATAATTTATACGCAACGAATCCCGACCATCATCGGCGATGCGAAACTGGAAAAAACGTTGCGCGATGCCGGCTTGCCTGACGCAAAAGCACTGATTAGTGTGACCAGTGATGATTTGACGAACCTGGAAATTGGCCTGAATGCCAAATCCCTCAATCCTGAAGCAAGAGTCGTACTGCGAATTTACGATCACCTCTTAGCCCAATCCCTGGATCAACGCCTGGACATTCATTTTGCCTACAGCACTTCCTCAATTGCGGCAGAAGAGTTGGCGAAATTCGCGGACTAAGGAATGGCAGAAGCCTGCACGAAGTAAGGGCGAAAATGTACACTTACGGCGTGCGTGTTTCCGCCTCTGACAACATCGTGATAATTTTTTCTTGCAATTTCAGAAGTCCTGTTTCACGATGCAGCCTCCACAAATCAACGCCAATTTACCCTTATGCGAATGACTAAATATGAAAGGTGAATGGATTAGAGAACCTGCGGCGGAGCCGCACAGAGTCGCAAATTTGGAACTATTGAGCTATCTTGTCAGTCGCCGTTGGTGACAAGAATTGAATTTAAACATTAAGGGAGATTTTATGGAACCGTTAACAATCGCATTGACAACCGCCTTCGCCACAAAAGCCTTTGAAGAAATGGGGAAAAAGACCGGCGAAAATGTGCTGGAAAAAGCGACTGAGTTAGTCAAACGTTTATATCAGCCGGAAGAATTGATTACCTTAAATTTGTCTGCCGATCATCTCAGCCAACCAATCCAGCCCAGCGACCCGCTTGCTAAATTGGATGAACGGTTGACCACGAATCCCAATGTCGCGCAACAGTTAATTACTTTGCTTGAAGCCCTGAAAGCACACGAGCAAAGTGCAGGTGGCAATTTTGGAAACCAAACCAACTTTGGCAAAATCATCAACAATGTCGGCAATATCAATGAAGTAAATATGTAAACTATGACGGATAATTTCCCTCATCAAACAAATCTTGGAAAAATAGTGAATGTTGCTGGTGCTGCGACTATACATTTAGGCACGTTCTCGCAAAACAACGCCATTCGCTTTGTTGATTTACCGAGCCTTGACGCGGTTGTGTATGGTCGTGACGAAGAGGTCGCCGTCCTCGCCAGGTTTTTTCAGGCGCAGAAAAAACATTGCGCAGTGATTGCGCCTTCGTGTTTTGGCAAAACATTTTTGCTGCGCAAATTTTTACAACACGTCAACAGCGACGATAAATCTTTCGCCGCTTCGTTCGATAAAATTATTTATTTCAATTGCCGTGAAATCCACAGTGTCAGTTCCGTAGCGGATAAATTCAAAATCTGTCTGGATCGTCAGCTTGATTCTGACAATCTTTTTTCTCACCTTCAGAACGAAAAAATTCTTTGCCTCTTTGATAACTTTGAAAACTGGGCAGGCAATGCGGAAATCACCGCGTTTGTACATAAAATCTTCAATACAAATAATCAATTGCGCACAATCTTTGTCGCGTGGCAGATGCCGAATGACCACAATTTCAAGGCGGAAGAATTACAACTAATCAGCCGAAAATTATTCAAAGGATTGGATGAGGTTGCGGCACTCGAATTTGTCAAAGCCGAAGGCAAAAAGGCTAAACTTGATCAGGTTGCTAATAACGAACTCATCCGTTTTTTTGAGGAAGTTTCTTATATTCCGCAAGCAATTCGTTCGATGATTAAGTTTTTAGAAATTAAACGAAAAAGTTTTGATGAGTTTATTGCTAACTTCAAAACAGGCTTCGTGGAATTTGAAAAATCGCAGGATCGCTTCAGCGATGTGAATGACGAATTTCGCCCTACGCTGTATTTGCTTGCCCTGCAAATCGAAGCACAAGATCAGCGCAGCAAAGACCTCTTGAGCGTGCTTGCCTTTTTTGAAAGCGAAGTTCCCGAATTGGTCATTGAGAAGTTCAAGCCCGAAGTTTCTGCGATTGAAAAAGAAGTGATTCACCGCCTTTTGGATAATTGGCTGGTCGAAGAAATAAAGATTTATCGCGGTAAAGATTTCCGGTTCTATTCCCCGCATTTGATGATTCGCCGTGTTGTCCGCGAATCTCTACCGAAGTTTGAAGATAAACATCACGCCGGCTTTGAATCTCTTGCAAACGAACTTTTCGATGTCGCATACAGTAATCACGACGGCAAACATAATTACGAGGAAGCAATCAATCTTTACCAATGCGTTGAAAAACTTCTTGAATATTTGGTTTATAGCAAAGGTCGCCCCGAACTCGCCAATGATCTGGCGGCGGCGTACCTGAACAAAGGCGTTGCGCTGTACAGCTTAGGGAAACTGAACGAAGCGATCCTCGAATACGAGAAGGCGATAGGGATACGGGAAAAGCTGGTGCAGCAGGGACGCGGAGAACTCGCCAATGAGCTGGCGAAGGCGTACCTGAACAAAGGCGTTGCGTTACAAGGTTTAGGGAAACTGAACGAAGCGATCCTCGAATACGAGAAGGCGATAGCGATTCTTGCGCCGCTGGTGCAGCAGGGACGCGGAGAACTCGCCAATGATCTGGCGGCGGCGTACCTGAACAAAGGCGTTGCGCTGTACAGCTTAGAGAAACCGAACGAAGCGATCCTCGAATACGAGAAGGCGATAGGGATACGGGAAAAGCTGGTGCAGCAGGGACGCGGAGAACTCGCCAATGATCTGGCGATGGCGTACCTGAACAAAGGCGTTGCGCTGAGAGGTTTAGGGAAACTGAACGAAGCGATTGAGATTTACGGCGAGGCAATCAATCTTTGGGAAGAAATGCTGAAAGCTGGATACGCTCATATTCTGCCGAATTTAGCGGTTGGCTTGGGAAATCGTGTTTATACACACCGAGAAGCCGGAAACGCCGATTTAGCCAAAAAAGATATGCAACGTCTGCACGAACTTTTGGCATTTACCAAACAACAAAAGGAAATCGAACATCTCGGTGTATCCATTCAAGCCGAAATTGATAAGCGAAGTTAGCGGTAAGTTCGCGGTTCGCAGAAAAGAAGTTCGCAGGATTCCTTCCAAACCATAATCAAAAAAGCGTACTACAAACGTCCCGTTTGTTGCTCATTTGGAATCGCAAACGAGACGTTTACGAGACACTTTATTAACTCAATTTGTGGCTTTCAGCCACCCCAACCGACTTTTCAGACTAGCTCTAAGCGCCACGAGGCGCACACGAAAATATTTTTTTAATGTCCAACAAACTAAAGTTTATTGGACACCTGTCAAAGTAGCGCAACCAGCCAGGCATTAGTTTCTACACAAATTCCCCTGGCTCCGTAGGAGCGTCATGTTTATAGTGATTTTGCTGGCAAAATCCCAAGCTACGTAGGAGCGATATGTGCCATCTTCACATGCCGCTCCTACGGAGCTAATCTCTGTTTTTACTGGCGTTTCTATCAACATTTCGCTCCTCTGGAGCTAAACTGAATGACTTGTGTAGAAACTAATGCCTGGCTGGTGGCGCTACGCTTTTAGCGTGATAATAATTTCCAGACCTGATGGTTGGCGGTTTCTGGCGATGACAGTTCCCTGACAGGATTCTACGCACGTTTTTACAATTGCCAGTCCCAAACCAGTCCCGCCGGAGGCACGGGCGCGATCTGTTGCCAAACGATAGAACGGATCGAAGAGTTTGCTGACAGACTCTTCCGGCACGCCCGGCCCGGAATCGGCAATGATAATTTGCACGTGATTTTTTTCGCGGTGCGCGGTGATGGTGATCGCGCCTGCGTGGCCCGCATAACGATCCGCATTGCGCAAAATATTACCGAGTGCGCGTGCCAACAATTCCGGTTGCGCCAGGACTGCCAGATTTTCAGGAATGATAATAGCAACCGCGTCTTTATTGGTGATTTCACGCGCTACGGCTTGCGCAACAATTGGCAGCAGGAGCGTTTTCGTTAAGGAAATTTCCGCCCGCTTCATACCTGCTTTGGAATACGTCAGCAATTCATTGACCAGCTTTGCCATCAAGTTTACTTCCTCCTGCACATCGGCGACATAACCGCGCTGGTTCACCTCGACGCGTTCTTCCAGAATGCTCAGGGCGAATTGCATCCGTGCGAGCGGCGAATTTAATTCGTGCGAGATGTCACCAAGAAATCTTTTTTGCCCGGTGACAAAACCGGAAAGCCGTGCAGTCAAATGATTGATCGCTGCGCCTAAACGCCCGATTTCATCGTGACGATTTTCAGCCACGCGGACGGCAAAATTTTCCTCGGCAATTTGTTCCGTAGCGTTTGTCATCTGACGAATGGATATTGTCAGGCTGCGCACAAAGGGAATCCATAACAAAATTGACAGCAAAAACAGCCCCAGCCCAAACCATACCCACGGAACCGGATCGTAAAATAATCCGTGACCGGCACGGACATCTGTCACGGCAATCAAGCTCGCACGGGTTGGTGCGGTCTGCCCTTTTTCAAACAGTGGGACGCGCACGACGGCCCAATAAAGACGGGGATTATCGGATTGAAATTTCATCGCCTGAAAGGGAGGCAGTGGCGGTAACGGGCGTCTTTCTCCGGCGTTAGCTGGCGCGGGCGGAGGCGGAAGATTGGGCGGTGGAGACACGAGGTGCGCCAAAATATCTGGCGGCAACGTCAAATCTTTGCCTGCGACTTTTTCGCCTTCATTCGTATAAAGCAAAAAATCAATCTGATATGCCTGGGCATAGCGTTGCAAAATCTGTTCGCGCTCTTCGTTCGATTTTTCGCGGACTTCAACGGAGATTAGCTGGGCGACGGCGCGAATTGCATTGCTGGATTCGTTGAAGGCGCGAAACACCTGGGGCAGTTGCTGGTTAAAATTGAGGAATAAAAACACTGCTGCCGTCAGTACCAACAGGTTCAGAAAAAACCACAACAAAATTTTTGTAAACAAAGACAAGCGCATAATTAAAATCGGTACAGTACAGTGAGCGGTAGCGATCTGGTCACTGCGTGAAGTATCGCTCCCGGAGTCACCAGGTCGCTACGGCTCCTCGTACTGTACCGAGCGAATCAACATATAGCCCACCGAACGAATCGTTTTGATGAAGCGCGAATTTTTTGGATCATCGCCAAGCTTGCGCCGCAATAAAGAAATATGAACATCAATCGAACGATCAAAGACTTCGTAATCGCGCCCGCTGATTTCGTCCAGCAATTGCTCGCGGCTCAACACGCGGTCTGCGGCACGTGCAAGGCACAATAACAAATCAAATTCTACGGCTGTTAATTGCAGCGACTGCTCGCCCAACAATGCTTTTCTGGCTTCAGGATTGATGCGCAGATCATTGACGACAACCTCCGTGTCAGAATTAATGACCGCCTGTGCGGTGATGACTGAGCGGCGGGTCACGGCTCGCAAACGCGCCAGCAATTCCCGCGTCGAAAAAGTTTTCGGCAAATAATCATCCGCGCCAATTTCCAGCCCGACGATGCGGTCGGATTCATCGCCCAGCGCGGTCAGCATTAATACTGGCACCGTCGAAATACGGCGAATCTGGCGCAGGACTTCAAAGCCATCCAGCCCCGGCAACATCACATCCAGAATCACGGCTTGATAATTTTCGCGGCTAACTTTTTCCAAACCGCTCGGCCCGGTGTGCGCGGCTTCAACGTCATAGCCCATCGGCGTCAGGTAATCCTTTACCAGGCGACACAGCTTCACATCATCATCAATCAGCAGAATTCGTATTGGCGGAAATTCAGGCATAGCAGTTCGCAGCAAAAAGTTCGCGGTTCGCAGTTGTCAGTTCGCAGTTCCCTTTCAATAAATTCCAGTTTACTCATTGTAACCAATAAAATCAGTAAGATTTACAGTTCCTTAACAAATATTCTGTTGTGCCACATCAAAGCTTTACGATCTTCGTTTACCTTTGCCTCACGACAGCAGGAAGTGGATTTCAGATACGCTGATTCGCACCCTGCTGTCAATTTTCAGAGGAGAAGAGTATGAACAAATTATTTGTACTGGGTCTGGCATTCACAACTTTAATGGGAATCACAGGCTTGTGTGAGCTGTCAGCCATTGCCGCGCAGTCAGGGCAGGGGCAGCGTCAACAAGGCCCGCCCCCGCAAGGTCGCAGAGGCGAACCTGCTGGTGGGGAAAGAATGTTATTTGCGCTCCTTGATTTAACGAGCGAACAAAAAGACCAGATCGAAAAAATTCACGACGCAGAAAAAGTTGCGGCGCAGCCAATTCAGGAACAACTCAAAACCATTCACGACCAATTGCACGCAGCCACAAAAGACGGCGCCTTCAACGAATCCGTCATTCGGTCGTTGCTGAGCCAGGCACAACAACCGGAACTTGAGCTTGAAATCCTGCACATCAAAACACACACGGCGATTTTTAATGTGCTGACGCCTGCGCAAAAAGCGAAATTAATTGAATTGCAGGCAAAGCTGGAAAAACAGCATGACGGTCCGCCGCCGCCACCGCCGCACGAGTAGTTAATGACACAGAGTCTCTTAAGCACCCAGTGTCGCAAGCCCTTACTGTCGGGCTTGCGACCTGGCCTTTTTAGAATTACGACAACAGTTAGATTTAAAGCCTCCATCAGACTCACAACACTGAATTATTTTTTTCTCTCACCGCAACCCATGCTGGTGCGCGTCGGGACAACTTCGTCCGCACACGCGCCAGCTTTTTCTTTCGAGGAAAATTTCATGAAATTGCTGAAGATTTTTGTATTTACTTTATTCGCTTTCGCCGCAGCAGGAATTCTCTCGGTCAATCGCGCCGTCATCGGTCAGGCCTTTACCGAAGCGCCGACGGGCTTCGACAATAAAACCAATGGCATGGTGGCGCAGGCAACTTTCGCTGATGACCGTGAAACATTTGAGGAGCGCGACGAAATTGCGGATGGGCTGGGGCCGGTTTACAACGCGCAATCCTGTTCGGAATGTCATCAAAGCCCCGTTACCGGTGGGGTCAGCCAGGTGACCGTCCTGCGCGCCGGACATCGAGACCTGGCAGGAAATTTTGTCGAAGCGCCGGGCGGCTCGCTGATCCACGACCGCGCCATTCATCCTGATTTGCAGGAACTGGTGTCGCCCAATGAAAATATCCGCACCTTTCGCACGTCGCTTAATTTGTTGGGCGATGGTTATGTCGAGGCCATTGCGGATGAAACCCTGATGGATATTGCGCGTAACCAGCCACGCCAGAGTGGTGGCGCAATTGCCGGGCAAATTATCCGCGTTCCCTTGCTCGAAGCGCCCGGCCTCACCCGCGTCGCTCGCTTTGGCTGGAAAAATCAGCATGCCAGCCTGCTTTCATTTTCGGCGGATGCTTATCTCAATGAAATTGGAATTACGAGCCGTTTGCTCACGCAGGAAAATACTTCGTCGGGCAATTCGGTCGCCGCGTATGACACCGTGCCGGAAATCGAAGACAAGGATAACGACATAGACGTATTCACTCGTTTTATGCGGGCGACAAAAGCGCCAGCGCGTGATGTGGCAGTGATGGCAACGCTGGAGGCACGATTCGGTGAACAACTCTTTAATCAAATCGGCTGTGCAATTTGTCATGTACCGAGCATCACTACCGCACCCGAAGGAAGCTCCCTGAACGGTGGAACGTTTATTGTGCCGGCAGCACTGGGCAATAAAATCATTCATCCGTTCAGTGATTTTCTGCTCCACGATGTCGGGACAGGTGATGGCATTGTGCAAAATGGCGATCAGTCAACCGCGAATAAATTGCGCACCCCACCATTGTGGGGAGTCCGCACCCGCAATCGGCTGATGCATGACGGGGCGTCCCTGACTTTCGATGAAGCAATTCGCCGCCATCACGGTGAAGCGGGCATCGTGAGCAATCGTTACAACATGCTCAATGAAAGGCAACGCGCACAAGTTGTCAGATTTTTGCGGTCGTTGTAATAGGTAACTGTGGAGTGCTGCGGTTCGTTGCAGTACTCCACCTGACTTTATTACTTCACTCGCGGAAACTGATCAGGGTTATCGGTGAACAGCGCGTCTATGCCGAGCGTCTGAAGGAAGTACAACATTTCTTCCCGCACGCTGGAAAATCGTCCGGGACTTTTCCCCGAAAAAGTATAGGCAGTCACGCTCAATTTATTCTCATGCGCCAGCCTGACAATTTCCGGTTTACCGTCTAATAAATTCTTCGCCGGGCCAATTCCGACCGCAAACGCATGCGCTTTCTGTAGCCCTTCCGCCGTCAACCAATCTTTTTGCTGCGCACTAATCAGAAACACTAACGGCACTTTCGTCTTCATTTCCAGCTTCATTTTCCTGAGCGATTCAGGGCTGAAGGATTGAATAATGACCGGCGTTTTTGCATTCGGTAATTTATTTTTTTTGAGTTGATCCAGCACCAGCTTTTCCATCTTGAAGCCGCGCTTGCCGTAGACTTCAGGCGCTTTCGTTTCAGGATACAGCCCCGCTTTATTACGAATTAAATCAATCGCTTCCTGCCACGAAGGAATTTTGATACCCGCAAATTTCGGATCAAACCACGAACCCGCATCCAATTGCTGAATTTCCCTGAGCGTAAAATCCGACACGTACCAATGCTTGACGGAACCTTCCAGCGTGAAGCGGTCAGGGAAAATTGTAGCTACATTGGTGGTGCGCTCCAGCGTCAAATCGTGCAGACAAACCAGCACGCCATCCTTCGTCACCTGCAAATCCTGCTCAACAAAAGTAGCCCCCTGCTGCAGCGCCAATTTATAAGCCTCCAACGTATTTTCCGGCGCGTATGCCGAAGCACCACGATGCGCGATAAGCGTTTTTTGGGTGTATTGCGCCAGACATAAATTACTAAAAACAATCACGGCTAAGATGATCAACAGGCTGTTTTTTTTCATAAGTAAGTTCCTGAGTACCCGATTCGTTACGGCTCGCGGTACTGTCTCCTGAGTGTGGCGCCGGGTCGTTTTTTCTCCTGCACGCAACTGAAAGTACCTTCGAAGCCAGAAATATTCGCTTTAATTATAGCTCACCGAACAGAATAATTTAACCGCGATAAGCCTGCAAAAGCTGTAGATTTTATTTGGAGAACGAAATGAGCGCGTGTTAACCGACAAGGCGGCAGCGTTGTGGAAGGTGCTTACCAGCCAACCAACGCTGTGCGCACCTGACAACCACCCCTGGACAATGCTAGACTGAAGGCATTCCCTCTGAAAAATCTGTTGGGATTGTATAGCTTTCAAGAAAAAGAATTTCCGTGGCAACAGTAGCGCAACCAGCCATGGTTG
>JAYSTY010000242.1:0-1262 GCA_043719385.1 Blastocatellia bacterium
TTGTTGCTGAGCGAGCCATAATTCGTGTAACCGCGCACCAAATCACCCTGCATAAATTGCACGTGCGAAACCTCAATGACCGGAGTGCTGCCATCGCTGGTTTGTTTCGCGCTGCCAAAAACTTTCAGATTATATTCCTGTTGTTTGTCGGCGCGGCGCGTGACATCGCGGCTCACGAGCAAAGCCAAATTCCGTTTCTGCAAAAAATCACGCAGCGCATCAATCCCTGTTTGTCCGCCTAATTCTTCGCTGAGGATTTGCGTTTCAATCGTTGGCAATGGATCGGCGTGTTTGTTCGGACGGGGACGCGCACGAACTTCGACCGGGTCAAGTTCCCACATCACACCGCTGTAACTGACCTGTGAATAGGGCTGATTGTCCCAATACGAAATACTTTTCGTGATGCCGTTGGGAAGGATGCGCTCAACTGGCGTGTAGTAATTTCCACTCAACTGCAAACGCGATAAATGAAAATCATACTGCGAAGAAAGCAGACCGGACGGAGATGTGTCCTGCACCGCCGAAGTGGTGCGAACCGCAATCAGGCTGCCATCACTGAGCGGTGTCGGGTTACGAAAATGTCCGATTGGATTGCTGGCGGCGGTGCCGATTTCGCGCGTCATCGGATCGGTCACATACACCGCCTGCATATCGTCAGCGTTGACCCCTTCGGCTCCATTCAGGGCGACGATTTGTCCGGCGGCGTGCGTCCCGAATTCGGGTGCATAAGTGCCGTAAAAATATCCGGCTCGCAACGGGTCTTCCTTCATCTGATAAATTCGGGTTGCTGTGCGGCGCGTTTCGGCGGGAATAAATTCGGGCAAGCCAGGACGCTGCGAAGTGAAATAATTGAGTAACTCATGCCGCCCCACGTGATTGAGTGTTTCAAGTCCTGAACCGTCTTCGTTCACTTGCCATGGGATGAACTGATTCATCGTGTGACCATAACCTTGCGGAATGGTGCGCGATTCGGGAAAGATTTCGACGTTTGTGCTGAGCTTCGTCGCGTTGTATTCCGAATTGTAATTGAACGCTCCATAATTTAGTGTGCCATCATTATTTTGCTGATCGCGTTGCAAATGATCCCAGCGCGTGAAGATGACGCGACCGTCCGAAGCCACAATGGGAGTGAAATCTCCTGACACCGCGTGATCGAGCAATTTTAAATCCGTGCCATCAGCCTTCATTGACCACAAGCCCGTATTTGTTGGCTGTGATTCGTATTCATCAAGTTGCGGATACAAATTTCGATTGCCGTTGTG
>JAYSTY010000243.1:0-19290 GCA_043719385.1 Blastocatellia bacterium
TTTTCAACCACGTGAACCCTGGTCAATACAGCGGCACTTTGACTTCGCCCTATTTCGGCGCTTCAAATAGTGCCAGTGCTGGCAGGCAGTTTGAACTGAGCATGCGCTTTAGTTTCTAGTGCTTGTTTGCGCCAGTACCTCATCGGTAAAGTACTGGCGCAAACACCAATTCGATTTTTCTCTTATCCGAAATATCCTGGGTTAATTGATAGCCCCACGCTAAGGCCGGAATATCAGCCAATGCGTGTGGCTATTTTTTTGCCCGCCCCAACCTTGTGTACCTGTCAATACGGCGTAAGATGATCGTATCGTACCGCGAGCCGTAGCGAGCCGGGTTCATTCCGGTACAGTACCGCGAGCCGGGTTTTCCGCCACTACGGTTTCCGGAATTTATCAGCAGGAGAGTGAAATGCGTAAATTTGTTTTGATGATAACAGGCGCTTTGATGCTGGCAACATTTGCTCAGGCGCAACCCACAGAGGCCCAGTCCAAAGCTGAGCAAATTATGAAACAAGCCCGTGCGGCGATTGGCGGCGAAGCTAAACTCAAAGGACTGGAAAGCCTTTCTGTGACAGCGCTTGCACGCCGTACCGTCGGCGAGTCGCGGATGGAGAGCGACCTTGAATATAGTATTTTGCTGCCCGATAAATTTCGCCGGAGCGAGAGCAGCCAACCCTTCACAACGGTGACAGTGCAGGAAGATGATAAGACCTCAACTTACCGCCTTCCCAATTTATCCAGTGGGAGTAATGAGGTGCCGAGCCGGGAAAATCTCAACGATCCACAGGCACAAGTTCGCCGCAAAGCCGATTTTGTGCGGGTGATGCTGGGCTGGCTCTTAACGACTCCCGCCTTTGATTCATTTACCTGGAGCTATGCAGGCGAATACAAGGAACCGAACGGGACAGCCGATATGATTGATGTCAAAAGTCAGGAAGGTTTCAGCGCACGCCTGTATGTGGAACAAAAAACGCATCGTCTGTTGATGCTGTCATATCAGGGCAAACAGCTTTCGCAGGTGATGCGAATGATGGGGCGGCCAGCCCCGGCGCAGGATGAGCGGAAACTGACCCCGGAACAGCAGGAAAAATTGCGTCAGGCAAGACAGGCAGCATCAGAAAAACGGCGCAAACAATTTGAGGAAGCCCTGGCGAAAGCTCCTGAAGTCGAATACCGCTGGGTCTTCAGCGATTACAAAAATGTCAAAGGGATCACGCTTCCACATCACTTGTCCAAAACTGAAGCCGGGCATGAATATGAGGAATGGGAAATCAGTAATTTTAAGATCAACCCAAAATTCAAAGCTGATACATTTGACACCAAAGAGAAGCGATAATTGCTTTCAGTTCCGCAATCTTAGTTTGAGTTTATCAAACCTCAGGAGCTGGCAGAATTTGCTGCCAGCCCGTGCGGTTATTTTTTTAGACCTTACACCTTTGAGCGTTCTCTCACTCCTGTGTTAAAGTGCAGCCTGGATCAAGCCTGATTCATCATCTGAGAAAGCTGAAATTGTTTTGCTGGAGGAACCCATGACTCGTCTCTTCAAACGCTCAATCGTTGTTGTTGGAATATTACTTGCTCTTGTTGTTGTCACCTCGCTGCGGCAGGAATTGGTGAGTGCTGCCGCACCAACCTACAGCAAAGAAGTCACACGAATTATGCAGGCGAAATGTGATTCGTGTCATCATCCCGGTGACATCGCGCCGTTTTCGATGATGACTTTCAGTGAGACAAAAAAATGGGCGGGCGCGATCAAAGACGCCGTTGTCCAAAAACGGATGCCGCCCTGGAAGCCGTTGTCTGGCTGCGGAAATTTCAAAGATGTCAGGCAATTGACAGATGTCGAAATTGCGACGATTTCACAGTGGGTTGACGGTGGCGCACCGGAAGGCGATCCCGCCGATTTGCCCGCACCGCTTATTTTTCCCGATGGCTGGTCCCTCGGTGAGCCGGATTTGATTGTCACTCCTGAGGCAGATTACATGCCCCCCAAAGATGCTGATATGTATCGCTGCTTCACCGTGCCGACAGCCTTACGCGGAGACCGTTTTATCAGCGCGATTGACGTGCGTGCCGGGAATAAAAAACTTGTGCATCACGTGATCGCGTATACCGATCCTGACGGCGCCTCGAAAGCGCTGGATGATAAAGACCCCGGCGTCGGCTACACCTCATTTGGCGGTCCCGGTTACACCAATTATGGCATGCTGGGGGGCTGGGCACCGGGCGCACGTCCATTCTTTAATCCCGCTGGTGTCGGGCTTAAATTGCCGAACAATTCGCGCATCGTTTTTCAGGTGCATTATCATCCCTGTCAAACGGCTACGTGCGGCGTAGGCAGCCCAAATGCCGAAACCGACCGCACCCAGATTGGTATTTATTTTTCCAAAACTCCAGTGACGAAGAACCTGCAATATTTGCCGCTGGTCAATCAATCTTTCGTACTACCTGCCGGGGACAGTCATTACAAAGTCACGGCGTCCTTCACGACTCCGTTGGCTGCGCATATTGTTTCGATGACGCCGCACATGCACCTGCTGGGGCGTGAAATCAAAGTCGAAATGACGACGCCTGGCAAAACCACACCAGATTGCCTGGTCAATATCGGTGACTGGGATTTTCGCTGGCAGGGAACCTACACTTATCAGGACTCTGTCGCGCTTCCCCTTGGCGGAAAGCTGAGTCTCACTTCATATTTTGATAATTCAGCAGGCAATTTCAATAATCCCAATAGTCCGCCGAAGACGGTGAGATGGGGCGAAGCGACAACGGACGAAATGTGTCTGGCCTTTATTGGTTTTACCCTTGATTCGGAAAACCTCAGTGCTTCAACTCCCCGACTTGATGAAGTCAGCGTAGATCAAAGCGGTAATCTGATTGCGCGCGGAGCAAGTTTATTGCCCGGCGCAGACATCGAAATTAACGGGCGACGTTTGCGTGACACCAGTGAGAAAAGCGCGACAGAGCTTGCTTCCAGTGAGTTGTGGAAAGTTTTCGCCGCGCCTGGCAAACCAGTTCCTGTCGCGCTCATCAATCCTGATGGTGCGCGTACCGCAACGTTAAGTTTCACGCGATCTGGGACGGCGTTTAGTGGCGGAACAGTTTCCGCCGCCAGTTATCTGCCCAATGAACCTGTCGCGCCTGAAGCCATCGCAGCGATTTTCGGAACCAACCTGGCGACGCGGGATGAGCCTGCGCCAAGCCTGCCTTTGCCAACCACGCTGGCTGGCTCAACCGTGAAGGTCAACGGCATCGCGGCGCAGCTTTTTTATGCTTCGAAATATCAAATCAATTTCCTGCTGCCGCAAAGTACGCAACCCGGCATTGCCACGATTGAGGTAACTGCGGCAGATGGAGCGATCACGCGCAGCGATTTACAAATTGCGATGGCGACCCCTGCGTTATTTAGTTCCAGCAGCGACGGCAAAGGCGCGCCTGCCGCGAATGGAACGCCTGACGGAGTGATTCGTTATCCTGTCGGCAATCCCGATGGCTCCTCGAATCCGGTTGGGGTTGGACATTATCTTGAGCTTTACGGCACAGGCTTCCGCAAGGCCGCATTTGACACGATGAAAGTTACCATCGGCGGCAAGCAGGTTCCCGTGCTGTATTCCGGCGCCCACGGATTTTTCACGGGCGTAGACCAACTCAATGTGCAGGTTCCCCAGGGATTGTCAGGCACTATGGATTTAGTCCTGGCGGTTGACGGCAAGCCTGCGAACACGGTGAAGATTTTGGTTAAGTGAGACGTTGCTGTAGCGCAAACTTTCCAGTTTGCGTCGTGGCTCACGGCACATCGCAAGCATGAACCGTTGCCTCACACGACCGCAAACTGGAAAGTTCGCGCTACATTTTAAGTTGTCCAAAGATGAATCAAAGCATCGCTGCAGTTTCGGTTAGTAAAGTTGAAGGGGCTAAATTTTCAGCTTCACAGCCAGACTCACTCGCCATCGAGGAGCCGTTGGAAATCCGGCTTGGATTTGCTGACACACAACAAAGCATCTCCATCACGATGCGGACTCCAGGGCATGATTTCGACCTTGCGCTGGGCTTTCTTTTTACCGAAGGCATCATTCATCACCCCGCTCAATTTTCAGCCATCAAGCATTGCGGTACACAAAATAATGTCGTCAAAGTTGAATTAGCAGCAGGCGTCAACGTTGATCTTGCACGATTACAGCGGCACTTTTACACCAGTTCCAGTTGCGGCGTGTGCGGCAAAACTTCCATTGAGGCTTTGCAGATGAATGCCTGTCCCACGATGCCGAAAAATACCGTGACGTTCGATGCAGCAATCATTCACGGCCTCCCGGAAAAATTACGTGCCGCCCAATCCGTATTTGATTCCACCGGTGGTTTGCATGCAGCGGCTTTATTTGCTGACAACGGAGAATTGCAGGAACTGCGGGAAGATGTAGGCCGCCACAACGCAGTGGACAAACTCATCGGCGCACAATTTCAGGCTGGTAAAACTCCTTTGCATCAGAGATTGTTGCTGGTCAGTGGACGCGCAAGTTTCGAGTTGGTGCAAAAAGCATTGATGGGCGGCATCCCGATTTTAGCTGCGGTTGGCGCACCTTCGAGCCTGGCGGTTGAACTGGCAAATAATTTTGGGATGACTTTGCTTGGCTTTGTGCGTGACGACAGATTTAATATTTATTGTGGCGCGGAACGCATTAACATGACAGAACATTATGAAACTTAGAATTAAAGGAAATACGATCAGATTAAGACTGACTCGCACGGAGGTTGCAGAAATTGGAGCAGGGCGCGAGGTTCGAGAAGTGACGGAATTCAGTCCAACTTCAGAATTTGTTTACCGCTTGCAATCTGCCAGCATCGAAGCCGTCGCCGCAAACTTCAACGACAACTGCCTGAAAATTAATCTCCCTCAGGCGATTGCCAAAGCCTGGGCTTCGAGCAATGATGTCGGCATCGAAGCCACGCAGCAGCAACTAAACATCATCATCGAAAAAGATTTCGCCTGCCTCAGTCCACGCGGCGAAGAAGATTCCGATACGTTCGAGAATCCCATGAGTGAGGAATCGAAATGCTGAGTATTTTTTGTTAGTTTGCCGCAATTTTGCCCGCGTACTATTTACTTTTTGTCACACCTCAAGAATCCTATAACCTCAGCTTGATTCAATTCTGTCCCATGAGATTTTTCAGCTATGGCGAATGATTCTGCGCTCAATATTTTAGTGATTACCAGCCGTCCGTTGCTGACTTCTTCGGCAGGGCAATCTATTCATCTGCTGGATGTCGCCGAAGAACGTCGCCGCATCGAAAAAAGCCTAAAATCCAATGCACACGCCAAAGCCAGTTTTGTTGCTGAAGCGACCACGAACAATGTGAATACTGCGTTGCTTCAATCGTGGGACGTAGTGCATTTTACCGGACACGGTTCGTCCGATGGGCGCTTGTTGTTAGAAGACGGTTACGGCGTCGCGCATTTTGTTGAAGCGGAAGAAATTGCTTCACTGCTGAAAAACAAAGCGATTCCGTTGCTGGTGTTATCGGCTTGTTATTCTGAAACAGTCGCGCACAAATTGTTGGCGGCGGGCTTGCCAGCGGTGATTGCGATTGATGCCAAACAACCGATTGCGGATCAGGCTGCGATTATTTTTGCGGAACATTTTTATGGCGGACTGGCAAACGGCTTGACCGTCAAAGAATCATTTGACAACGCGCAAAGATCAGTCGCGCTGGATGCGCAGGTTGGCGACAAAAAGCCACCCGTCAATGAAAAAGGCAAAATCGAACAGGTTTGGTCACAGCGGTTCAAATTGTTGGGTTCTGGCGACCTGCATATTCAATCGGCGCACACGGCTTCGTTATCGGTTATGCCTGTGCAAAAAAATCTGCGTCCGCTGACATCAAATTTTGTCGGTCGCGCCAAAGAAATTGTCGAAACCGTCAAAGCGTTTGCCGCAAATTCTCGCGTAGCGTGGTGGGGATCGGGCGGGCTGGGCAAAACCGAACTTGCCAAAGCCATCGCGCATTGGCACAGCGAACGCGCCCGCGTTGACGCTGTTTTGTGGGCCAGCGCCAGCCCGAACGAAAACGAATATCGGATCCGTGATCTGGCTTCGCTCCTGAGTGTGGCGCGGCGTGTTTTCAAATTGTCGTTTACGGAACAATCACTTTTTGATGAACAAAAACAGGGCTTGCGTGATTTTTGTGCTGAACATAAAACGCTCTTGATCCTCGACAACTGGGAAACGATTGAACCGCAGGCACGAAAAGAATTGTGGGATTTTGTGTTGAGCCTGCCGGAAGAAACGCTCGTGCTGGTGACTTCGCGTGACACGTTGCCGGCTCGTGATGCTCGTAATCTGGAATTAAATACCTTGTCGCCGGAAGATGCAGTTGAGCTTTTTATCAAAACCGCTCGCAATGCCGGATATTTTGACCGCAACCCGCAGCTTAGCAGCGAGGAAATGGCGATTCTGTCAGCCATCTGTGATCGTTTGAGCGGTTACACGTTGGCGGTGCAGGTCGTCGCCGGACAAACCGAAAGCCGCACGCTCAGCGACATCTGGCAGGATTTACAGCGTGTGCCGAAAAATGTGCTGGAAGGTGTAGACGAAATTTCCGGCGAACCACGCGGCGTGTGGACGAGCATGAATTTGTCTTATGATGTGTTGCCTGCGCCTGCGCAAAATATGTTCCGGCAAATGTGCGTTTTTCTCGCGCCAACCGAAGCCGCCGACATTGCGGCGATCACCGAAATTGACAATCCGCGTCCTGTGCTGGACACACTGGTCAAACGTTCCCTTGTGCGGATGCGCGAGGGAGCGTATTACCTTCTGCCTGTTATCCGCGATTATGCGGCGAATAAATTATCAGAGGCTGGGCAGCGGCCCAACGAATTACATCTTCGTGCGTTCAATTTCTACCGCGCAAAAGATACTCTTGAAACAACGCTGGCCGCCAGCGACCATTTGTATGAACTGACAGCACTTTCCGATTCGCGTGAAGTCGCAGAGTTTCTTATTCAATATCTGAGAGGGTTTTATCAGGACCTAGTGACACGCGGATTTTGGGTAGAGGCGCGGCACAAGGCTGAGCAGGGAATCGCCATTGCCAGAGCCTTGGAAGACAAGCAGACAGAAGCGCAGCTCCTTGGCGAACTAGGCATGCGATACTACGAAATTGGCGAAATGGAGCGCGCTTCTGAATTGACAGCCAAAGCGCAACAAATCCTTAGCGATAGTGGCGACAAGAGCGGGATTGCGAGTACGCTGGGGCAATTGGGGCAATTAGCGCGAACACAGCAACAATGGCAAATTTCCTCACATTATTTTTTGGAAGCATACGCAATTTTTGAGGCGCTGCACTCTCCCTACCGCCAGCTTGCTTTACAAGGTATTGCGAGTGTCAAAGATGCGGTCGCGGCAGATCAATTTGACAGTTGGTTGCGCGAATATTCGCCTGACCCGCAACGTATTCTGGCATTGCTGGACGCTGCCGAGGATTCTGCGGCGGCGGAGCAAGCAAACCGTTTGAATGAATTTCTTGTTAATATCGCAAGCGCCGTAGCCAATGCCAAAGTGCAGGCCAGTGCCGAAGAGCGCACCGCGTTGGCTGCGCAATTGACGCAAGTTGAAGCGCAGATGCGAGAGCAGCAAATAGTCGAAGTCGCAGCTTTTATCAGTGTGTTGCGTGGGATATTATTGGGCGAAGAGGTCACAGAAAAAATCGCCGCCTTATCTGATCCGTTGCGTCAATTGGCGGAGCAGGTACAGGCAGCATAATGATTGATGGAGATTGTGAGATGGTCAAAATCAAATGTGTAAATTCAGCTTGTACCAGCCCTGACAAAAAATTTGTGTGGGATGAATCGCAATACGGAACAGGCATTGCGCAACCAAACGAAGCTGACGCAAAGCGCGTGACAGTTGAATGCCCCGCTTGTCAGACGATCAATGTGGTGTGGGTCAAAGGCATCAAACGCCCGAATTCGATTACAAGGAAGTGACCGCGATGAATCAAAACGAATCTCCTGACATTCCTGAAGTACAAGGCGAAGCGTTGACCGAACTGGGTAAATATTGGCTGACGACGACGCGTGAGACTGCCAAAGATTCCATCAAAGCGTTGGAAGAAGCGGCGAAGCAATTAATCGCGTTGACTACGTTTTCGCAAGGGCTGTATTTCGCGGCGATTTCGTTCAGCGATTTGAAAAAATCATTGGATCATATCCCCTTTGTCGGCAAATTGATTGTCGTGCTGATTTTGGTTTTTCCGTTGTTATTTTGGCTGGGAAGCCTGTTGGCAGCGTTGCTGGTATTTCATCCAAAAAATTATGATACAAATTTGTCATCACCTGATTTGGCGCGTGAGACATTCAATGACATCGTGGCTTACAAACATCTGCGCCTGAAAATTTCACATATCTTATTGCTGTTAGGTTTCGCCCCGTTGGTGGCGAATATTCTTTTTTATTTGTTGCTGATTCCCAAAGCAAACTGATAATTTTCATTCGTGAAAAAAATAAACGCACAACCTCCCGAAGAATTCACAGGTCTTGAACTCAAAGCGCCGAGTCAATCCGCTGCTGGAATTCCTGCGGTGATTTCTTCGCTGAAACATGCCTTTGGCGAAATGGGCGTTGTGCGCGGTCTCTCCACGCTCAATCAGATGAATCAAAAAGGCGGATTTGATTGTATGAGCTGCGCGTGGCCTGATCCTGATGGCGAACGCTCGCACATTGCGGAATACTGCGAAAACGGCGCGAAGGCGGTGGCGGATGAAGGAACTACTAAGCGGATTACAACGGAATTTTTTGCGCAGTACAGCGTTGCCGAACTCTCACAGCAATCAGATTTCTGGCTCAATCAACAAGGGCGTTTGACGCATCCGATGCTTTTGAAAAAAGGCGCTTCACATTACGAAGCGATTGCCTGGGATGATGCGTTTGCCTTGCTTGCCAAAGAACTCAACGCGCTTGATTCGCCGGATGAAGCACTCTTTTATACGTCGGGAAGAACCAGCAACGAAGCCGCATTTTTGTATCAGCTTTTCGTGCGCATGTTTGGGACAAATAATTTGCCGGATTGCTCGAATATGTGCCACGAATCCACGAGCGTTGCGCTGCCAGAAACTATCGGCATCGGCAAGGGAACAGTCACACTCAATGATTTCGAGAAGGCCGAAGCGATTATTATCATGGGGCAAAATCCCGGCACGAATCACCCGCGTATGCTGACTGCGCTGCAACAGGCGAAGCGCAACGGCGCGAAAATTATTGCGATTAATCCGCTGCCGGAAGTCGGGCTGATGCGCTTCAAACATCCGCAGGAAATTTCAGGCATCATCGGGCGGGGAACTACGCTCTCAGATTTATTTTTGCAGGTTCGCATCAACGGCGATGTAGCCTTGCTGAAAGGCATCATGAAAGGCCTGCTTGCGCTTAATGCCATTGATGCTGCCTTTGTGTACGCGCAGACCGCAGGGTATATTCAATTCACCGAAGCACTCAGCAAAATAACCTGGGAAGAAATTACTGAAAATAGCGGCGTAGCGAAAATCGAAATTGAACAGGCTGTGCAAATCCTGAGCAAATCGAAGGCGACGATTACGTGCTGGGCGATGGGTTTGACACAACATAAGAACGCCGTCGCGACGATTCAGGAAATTGTGAACCTGGCTTTATTGCAGGGAAATATTGGCAAGCCGGGCGCGGGTTTGTGTCCCGTGCGCGGTCACAGCAACGTGCAGGGCGACCGCACGATGGGCATTTGGGAGAAGCCAAAGCCGGAATTTCTGGATGCGTTACAACGTGAATTTAAGTTCGATCCGCCACGTCATCACGGCTTCGATACGGTCGAAGCAATCAAAGCTATGCACGCAGGTAAAGCCAAAATTTTCTTTGCGATGGGCGGGAATTTTTTGTCGGCAACGCCTGATACAGAATTCACAGCGGAGGCTTTGCAACGTTGTAAATTAACGGCACACGTAGCGACCAAGCTGAATCGTTCGCATTTGATTACGGGTGAGCAGGCATTGATTCTGCCGTGTCTGGGACGGACTGAAATTGATTTGCAAACAAGCGGCGCACAATTCGTCAGCACCGAAAATTCAATGGGAGTCGTGCAAAGTTCGCAGGGAAAGAACAAACCCGCTTCAGAGCATTTGCTGAGCGAGCCAATGATTGTAGCGAAGCTCGCGGAAGCGACACGGTACAGTACGGCGAGCCGTAGCGAGCTGGTTGATTGGCAAGCAATGGCTTCAAACTACGACCTGATCCGTGATGTAATTGAGCGCACAATACCAGGCTTTGAAAATTACAATGTTCGTGTGCGACAACCTGGCGGATTTTATTTGCCGAACGCGCCACGCGAAGGCCGCTTCACTACGCCTGATGGCAAAGCACATTTTTCAATTCACCCGATTCCAAAACATGAATTATACGACGGCGAATTGGTGATGATGACGATTCGCAGCCACGATCAATTCAATACAACGATCTATGGTTTGGATGATCGCTATCGCGGCATCTTCAACGAACGCCGCGTCGTGATGATGAATCAAAAAGATATTGCTGAATTAAATTTCAAGGCTGGCGAAGTCGTAGATTTAATCGGAACCTTCAACGGCGAAACGCGCATCGCCCACAAATTTATTATCGTCGCCTATGACATCCCGCGTAAATGCTGCGCGACCTATTTTCCTGAAGCGAATGTGTTAGTGCCAATTGATAGTGTGGCGGAGAAGAGTAATACGCCCGTGTCGAAGTATGTGGTGATTCGTCTTTCATCCACTGAATCAAACGGCGCTGAAAAAGGTTTACAAAACATTATCTACCATTGATTTTCCTACCCTGCCAAACCCAGCATTTTATGAATTAATGCAGTATGATTTTCCGCAATGTAACTTAGCCAGCAACTACAAATACAAAAAATAAAATAAACAGCTTTAAGGTCTTGACAAATTGAACAGTCAGGAATACGTTTACTTGGTTATTATCTCAATAAGTAAATATTTTAAAGTCTATTGCTGTTTACCTTTATTTTTCAGCCTTTTCGATTAGTATCTCTACCAGCGTTAAGGGATACTTACTTAGGTAAGCAATAGCATAAAAGTTTTTTTAGCATCTCCCCCCAGCATTACATTCAGGTGTGATCACTTAATCAATGATAAGTGAGACATCAATAGCGTTAACTCCCCAACGTCATAACGATAACGAAGAGTGGTTTGATAGGAAGCGCTGACGAAGCATCTTCAAAATCAGCCACTCTGTGCGCACAAGTTTTGCGTTTTTTAGCGACGCAAAAAAGCGGGACGGATGAGCCTGGGAATGCCTCAGCTTGCGCCCCAATCAACCTAACCTCAGAACAAAGGAGTTTTGTATGAAAAGAAACGTTATAGGATTTTCCCTGTTTATAGTCTTGTCATTGACGCTAATGTCAGTCTCGGCAATGGCTCAAGCCACCAGCAGTACAACCACAGAAAGGTTTCCGATTAGCGGCACTATTACTGCCTGCAATGGTGAAGCCGTTAACTACGAAGGCACTGTACAATTGGTTCAACATTTTACTGTCAGCAGCAGTGGTCAGGTCAATATTAAGGAAGGTATCAGTATCAACGTTCATGGCGTAGGTCAGGTGACCGGCGCAAAGTACGTGGGTAATCAAACTTCGGAGTTTGCCGAACATTTCGATAGTACTGACTTTGCCCCGTTCAATTTAACGAATACTTTTCACTTCAAGTTAAATGGTCAGGGTAGGGTCCCAAACACGAGTGCGAAGGGCGTATTCCATGTAACCGTCAATGCCAACGGTGATATAACCTCGTTCAAGAGCGAGTTTACGTTTGATTGTTAACTAATAGAACCGTCTCACATAGAGCGGTGCTACTTTAGGGGAGAGTCAAGAACATCTGACTCTCCCCTAATTTCGGGCGGAACAGATTTCGAAGTTGAAGTTCCATATAACCGTCAACGCCAATGGTGATGTGACAGCGTTTGTCGTTAATGTGAGCCAGAAGTGTAGGTAATTAGTTACAATTCCTGAAGATGAGATAAATCAGGATGCAATGAATTTGGGCGGACAACAACGGAAGAGTAAATTGACGTAAACGATTTTTTTGCCAAAGAAGATTGTTGTATCAAAGAAGTTATTCTGCTTTTGTCCGCCCTTCTTTTATAGAACATACAGCGGTTTTAGGATGAGTGTTCATTGCGGCTAAAAATTATAAGTTCTGCTGATTCGATGGTATTTGTATTCGGTCAAAGCGGTTTCTTTTTTTTACTGAACACTCAACCCAAAACCGCTGTAGGCTGACAGTTTCAGTTCCGAATTACTTCATTCTGCATAGTAAACTCCTGCCACCAATGACGCCTTCATGCGCAACAATAGAATGCGCACGACGCAATATTTACTTATCCAGCTTGTTGCGAACTTCCGTGACAAAGCCCTGCATCGCGTTCATGAAATGTTCTAACTCACCCGAAGTCCGGGCTTGTTGTTTAGCCAGAGCATTTATTTGTTCCTGCGTTTTATCTATTAGTGCTTGCGTCCTTGACTGTGCTTCAAATAGATTGTCAATATTATCTCTCGTATGCGTTTGAGACTCTTTGAGAATTGAAATATCAGCCGCAAACTGCGCCTGGTGATCAAGGAGAAATTCTATCGCTCGTTCCATTTGTGCTTCTGTCATTTTCACTGTTCCTTTCTTTTTCAGTGTAGTCTGGGCGGCGGGATGGCGCAACTATTTTACTTCACTCCGCATGGCAAAACTCCTGCCATCAATTGCGCGATCTGTTGCCAGAATTCCGTCCAGATGATCTATCTCGTGTTGGAATAATTCGGACAACTCATTTTGAAAATTGAGCGATTGGGCTACGCCGTATTCGTTGGTGAAATCTACTTTGATTTCGACGTGACGTTTGACTCTGACCAATAAATTCGGGAGCGAAAAGCAATCATCCCATAATTCAAACAGTTCCTGGCTGGCGTTTGTGATGACTGGATTAATAAGGGCGAAGCCGCCATTGACGTTGGTGAAAATGATGCGTTGCTGAATGCCGATTTGGGGAGCGGCGATGGCGCGTCCGAAGCCATTTTCGTTGCGAAAGTGCGCCAGCGTTTCGCTCAGATCACGAATAATGGTTTGTGTGTCTCGTGCGTGAATGTCACTGACAGGCGTGGATGATTGCCAGAGCTTTGGATTGCCTAGTAATAAGATGTCGTGGACAGGCATAGCATCATTGCTCGTCTTTCATGGGCTGTTTTTCCCGATGATAAAACTCCCGAAAGGCTTCCATATAAGGCGAATGCCCGTCTTCAGTTTCGCGCATTTGTTTGATGATAGGATGGGTAAATTTGTTGACGAGGCTGTTGAGCATAACGTGCAACGCTGCTTCCTGCTCCGGCGTCAACTCGCCTAATCGTTTGCGACTGCGTTCAAGTTCATCCAGCGCCATTTGGTGCATCTCGCGGCGAAAAACGCCAATCACCTTGTTAACATTGCCTTCGGCTAAAGAGGCGGCAAAGCGTTCGGCTTCGGCGGCGATGATTTCTTCGGCGCGGAGGGCTTCGCGTTCGCGTTCTTTGAGATTGGTTTGCGCAACATTTTCGAGATCGTCAATATCAAACACGAACGCGTTATCAAGTTCGCTAATCGCCGGATCAATATTGCGCGGGACTGAAATATCAATCAGAAACATCGGGCGATTGCGGCGTGCGGTCAGCGCGTGACTGATTTGCGCGGCGTTGATTAAGTAATGCGCAGCACCAGTGGAACACAGCACGATGTCGGCTTCAGGCAAACGTTTTTCGAGGTCGGCAAACGGCACGGCTTCACCGTTTAATTCGGATGCTAAGTTTTTAGCATGCTCAAAGGTACGATTCGTAATCAGCAGTTTGCTCGCGCCATTTGTGATGAGATGTTTGGCGGCGAGTTCCGCCATTTCGCCCGCGCCCAGCAACATCACCGTCGTTCCGTCAAGCGCATCAAAAATTTTGCGCGCCAGTTCGACTGCGACATAGCTGATCGAAACTGCATTCGCCGCAATCCCTGTTTCATTGCGCACTTTTTTGGCGACGGCAAAAGCGCGATTCATCAGGCGGGTGAGCGTGTGCCCAACGGTTCCGGCGTTTTGCGCAAGTTGAAAAGCCTCTTTGACCTGACCCAGAATTTGCGGCTCGCCGACAATCATTGAATCAAGGCTCGCGGCGACCCGAAATGTATGCCTGATGGCTTCGGTCTCGGAGTATTGAAAAAGATGCTGATTGAGGCTGTTGGGTGTAAGGCTTTTGACCTGGTAAATCAATTCATTGAGTTGCTGAGCATCAGCCGCCTCGGCAATAATTTCGACTCGGTTACAAGTCGAAATAATCATGCATTCCTGAATGGCTTCACGCGTCATCATTGCCTGTAAGGCGCGGGGCAATTCAGCCTCAGAAAAGGCAAATTGCTCGCGCACTTCGACTGGTGCGGTGTGATGATTTAAGCCAATCAGGAAAATACTCATAGTTGGTGGTCGGTGGTCGGTGAACGGTGGTCGGTACAGTGGAAGCAGGTGGTCGGTGGTCGGTGAACGGTAAAACTCTTTAAGATAATTACCTAACTACTAATGACTGAAAACCGACTACCGACCACCGACCACCGATTCCCATTCACCCAAAAACATGATAGCCGCCCATTGCGCGCGCTCCGATAAACGTTAGTAAAACTGCGACAAAGCCTCCGATTGCCAGCCACGCGACACGCCGTCCGCGCCATCCGGCAGTCAGGCGATAATGCAAAATCATTAAATATACAATCCACGTAATTAACGCTAAAACTTCTTTCGGATCGTTATGCCAGAAACGTCCATCGCGCTGGCCTGACCAGAACATCCCGGTAACCATTCCCAACGTGAGCAACACAAAGCCAATCGTCAGCGCACGATGGCTGATTTCATCGCACGTATTAAGCGCGGGCAGCCATTTGAACGCTGCCCCGAAGCGCTTGGCTTTTAACTCACGTTCCTGAATCAGATACATCACGCCACCCGCGACCGTGACAATGAAGGCGGCATAAGAAAAGATGAGCATGGTGACGTGGAGCGGGAAAATAATTTGCGTGAAGGCGCTGGCGGAAATGGCACTGGCAAGGGAATTGGAAAGCTGCTCTTCAGGCAATAACAATGAACTCAGAGTCAGCAGAAAGGCGCATGAAAGCAGGATGATCGGCAAGGCGCGCGCTTTTTGACGCGGAATGATAATTAAATAATACGCGATGATGGCCCAGGCAATGAACGAACAAACTTCCTTCAAATTTACAATCGGAAAATGACCAAGCTTAAACCAGTCCACGCTCAGCGAAACTGTGTGCGCAATAAAGCCGAGCGCCGCCAGCAGTCGCAACCAGTGGCTGGCGCTGGCCTTGAGTTGCTCAGTCGAAAGAATAATTATGGCGTGAAATGCGCTGGCTAAATACAGCAGCAAAGCCGCAATGAGAAGGACATTCATAACGAGGCTAATTGTTGCCGATCAAGCGGCATTTATCAACTGCCGTAATTTTTCCTGCTCAAAGCCAATTACCACCTGCTGGTTGTGACGCGTGATTGGTCGGCGCAACAAATTAGGCTCGACAATAATTGCTGCGATCAACTCCTGCCGAGGCGGCAATTTTTCAGCCCAGCCTCGCTCTTTGTACGTGACATGGCGGGTGTTGAGGAATGAGGGGATTTCATCAGCACCAAAGATGGCTGCGATTTCATCCGCCGTTAATGGTTTTTTTGCATAATCGCGCTCAATGATTTCGACCTTGTTTTTACTGGCGATCTCGCGCAGGAAACTCCTGGCGTTGCGGCAGGTCGTTCAAGTACTCTTGAACCAGAAATTGATTGTTTGCATGGTGATTCTCAGTTTCGTCATTCAGATTTGTTTGTTCTGCTTCCAGGCGGGACAACTCCGCAAGTTTATTTTTGGATTCTGCCTCAGTTAATGCTTTGACAGATTGCCGCTCGCATGTCAGGGCGATTTGCCGGGCGATTGAAAATAGTGAAGTACGTTCAGTTAATGTATAGGTTTGCTGTGATAGCTTCTTTCCTAAAATAATCAATCCTTCCAGGCGCTTACCTGTGCCAATTATCGGGATAAATAAATGTCCTTGTAATTCGTTGATCCATTCCTGTTCTTCCTCGGAGATATGAGAGCTGATCAATGGTGACCATTCCTCCGCATTGTGTAAATGCCGGAGCCATCTTCTGATTTCGGATTTTTCGGGAATCCTGATGTCTTTTCCCAGGCTATTAGACGAATAGCTCAGGGCAAGTTCACGGGAATCGGGCAGGCGGAAAAACCAGTAAATTTGTTGTGGCAGGATCGTGAGATTTAATAGTTGATTCGTGCGCCGAATGATGCTGACCAAATTGTTCAGGCCTCTGATTTCGTTTTCCAGCGTGAATAGAATTTGCTCTTTGGCATATTCTTTACGAAACAGCAGGCGCTCCAGTTTATTCAGTAAGACGGGTTGAAAATAAATGCTTAGCGCGATGATCGGAATGAGCGCCAGCAAGAGCGGGTTGCCTAAAATAATCTCTTTGAGCGGGCGCTCAGGGTTGGTGGCAGCCGCATATAAAATAGCGATCAGAGGTAACGCAAAAGCGGTATAAAGCACCATTCTTGAGAGTGAAAAACGGATCAGGCGGCGGGCAATTATACTGACATCAGGGAGTTGTTGTTTGAGAATGGCATAGCCCCAGATCAAAGGAACAAATAAAATTGCGGCGTGCACGAACCAGTTCAAAAGCCGAAAACCGAAATTTGCGACGGCTACGCTGTTGCCCGATTTATTTAACCAGTGATCTGCCAGTGACAAAGTTAAAAAGGGAGTGATCCCCGCCAGCGTTCCCCAAATAATCCATTTAACGCGACGAGAAGACGAAGAATTTGCCGTGGACAAATATATCTTTTGCGAAGAAATCGTAGCTTTCATTTTTTCGGTCAGTAGAAATTAGATTTGTCTTACAGGATTGGGGATGTGATCCGGTAAACGCAATTATTACTCGCACCATTTATTGAACTGCTTAAAACAGTCAGCGCGATGATTAAGCTAAAACTTTGGGGGATACACAAATGGTAGCATATTTCTGCGGCTCTTCGTCAAGCCGCCACCTTAATCTTCCATCTCAGCTTCAATCAAATCATGACTAATGCTGGCCGGCTTGTCGAGCAATAACCACGCGGTCGGCACAATTACAAACGTCATTCCCACCAGCGAAATTAAATTAATGGCGCGGTGCCAGATTAAAATATCGAACACCAGCCCGAATAAAATTTGTGCCAGCGCGATCACCGAAATCCGCGCGGCGTGACCTTTGGCAAAGGCCAAAGTCATCCCGATTTGTCCCGCTACACCTGCCATTCCAACCAGCAATAACAGGGTCAAAGTAGTCCGGCTATTCACTTGTGTGAAGTAATCTTTGCGGTTAGTGAGCGTCAAAAATACAACAGTCACCACGCTTGCTACTGCCGAAAAATGGACGACGATGGCGCGTGGGTCTACACGTTGCAAACGGTTGAGTCCGAGCATTGCAATCGAAGTGCAGAACGCGCCGCACAACGCCATCAGGCAGGCGAATTTTCCACCTTCAAAATGCGGCTGCTGAATCAGGATGATCCCGAAAACACTGGTCAAAACGGCAATAAGAATTCCAGCCGTCGGCTTCTGCTTGAAAACCAGCCACAACATCAACGTCACCCAAATCGGAGCCGTATTCATCAAGGTTAACGTATCTGAAACTGGCAAATGTGCGAGCGCATAAAAATTGCACAGCATCCCGATGCTGCCTGCCAGACTGCGAACCCACAACGTTTTGGGGCCAAAGAAAATAAGTGTGACGCCGGAAATTTTTGCGATGATGAGGGAAAAGAAAAAAGCCACAGTAGCGCGTGCGACCGCGACCAGTTGCCAATCGCAATACTCACCCGCCCAATGGCTGACCGCTGCCATGATTGCAAATGCAAGCGATGCCCAGAGCATGTGAATAGCTGCGAGTTTGTCGTGAGAATTTTGAGGTTCGTTGGATTCCTGCATCGGAAGCAGTCAACCATGAAACCTATGAAAATTCCAAACTTAAATTGGAATTTTCATAGGTTTCAGTGCTAAATTGTCAAGGCTAAGAGCTTCTTCACAATTTCGTGTGCCGCGTTCGGACGCCCCATTTGACGGGCGTTTTCCTGCATCCACGCAAATCGTTTTGGATCGTCCAGCAACTTATCCAGCTTGTAACTTAGCACGGGCAAATTGTTGCAGCGAATGGCGGCTCCGGCTTCTAATAAATGATCAGAGTTGCGTTCTTCCTGACCAGGGATCGGATTGACTACGACAAAGACTAAGCCTTTTGCTAGTGCCTCCGAAGTCGTTAATCCGCCGGGTTTGCCCAGCACAATATCTGCCGCCGCCATATATTCGTCTATCTCGGTTGTGTAGCCGATGGGATATACATTCACATTTTTTGGCGCTTTAATTTTCTCAAGGCGAGCTTTTAGTTCCTGATTGCGTCCGCAGATCGCTACGATTTGCGCGGGATGTTTTAGCTTGAGCAATTCCGTAATTAATTCATCAATCGCACCGACGCCAAAGCCTCCGGCGGAAACCAAAATTGTTGTGCGATCCAGTGCGAGTCCGTGCTTTTTTCGCATCTCGAATTTGTCTTTGGCCTGCGCAAAAATCGGATCAATCGGGATGCCGCTGACCGTAATTTTATCGGCTGGAATTCCCAGCGCTTCGAGGTAAACCCGCGTTTCTTCGAGCGCGACAAAATACTGTTCGTAGTGATGACAGAGCCACATCGCATGCGCATCGAAATCTGTCACGACAATTGCCTGACGGCTGGCGATGCGTTCTTTGGCTTTGAGCCAGGACACAATTTCCGCTGGCAGAAAATGCGTGCAGACAATCATATCGGGCTGATATTCGCGCAGCATTTTTACAAAGGGACGCGTGTTGAGTTTGTCCAAGGCAAGCCTGCGCCGTTCATTTTTCCACGGCGTATCTAACAGGTCATAGAAAAATCCGGGTAGCTCCGGCATTTTGTTGACGACATCAATGTAGGCTTTGGAATACAGGTGCTGAAAAATTTTGCTGGTGTAGTCGAGTGTGTCAATATTGCGAACTTCGCGGGCAGCGTTGGCTTCGAGGAGTGCTTTTTCGACGGCTTGGGCGGCGCGTAAATGTCCGGCTCCGGCTGAAGCAGAAAGAACTAAAACTTTATTGAACATGATTTCCCCAGGTAGGATAGGCGTCCCGCCTGTCCAAAGCTTTCAAGAGGAGACAGGCGGGACGCCTGGC
>JAYSTY010000244.1:0-3161 GCA_043719385.1 Blastocatellia bacterium
TGAATACGCTAGACGTTTTTCGGCGAACATCTCTTTCAAATAATCTTCGTGAAAATGCGCGCGGACTCGGTAGCCGGAAGGTGCTTGCATAAACTCTGGGCACTCAACGCTCACATCGTAAAATGCTTTCCAGTCTCTAAGCCGAGTGTTTTGCGGGTTACGCTTCATCATACGGTTGTTCCCAAGAAACCAAGTCTCGATACAACAATCATGAATAATTGCGTGACAAGCAGTCGAAGAAGCTTTACCCAAAATACGACGCTCAATCTCAGAACGCTTAACTTCCGCTAGTTCCTCTTCCGCATCAATACAAACGAAGAAATGATCTATTGCTCCATGCTGATTCACGTCTTTGAGTACCTCATCAATACGATTCAAACATTGTGGGTAACCAAAACCAGAAACGATTAAAAAATTGTCAGACTTAACCTCTTCAATTGTTTTAGCTTCCGTTAATTGTGGAAAGACATGCCCAAGCCATGAGCGATAAACTTTCGGTTCTGTCCGCTTCCCTTCTACGAAGAAATACAAATTCACCCAATCGCCTCCTCGTATTCTTCAAGGTTCATCAATTGAGTAAATTTTTCAAGTGAGGATACCGAACTAAGAGCGGGAAGTTCGGAAGCGTTTTTCACAGTTACTTCTGATCCCTTACGCGTCACGAGCTTCCAATACTTTACAGGGATATTGTTAATGACGTAGGGATGATGACTTGTAAGGATAAATTGTAAATCCGCTCTTCTAAGAAAATATTCTATCAATTGAGGTAAGCAGTTTATGCCAAGACTATTTTCAACCTCATCAATAACTATAACTGAGTCTGAGGGAGCCAAAGTAATTTCAAATAAATAATTTAAGACTCTCAGCATTCCTTCCGAGAGTCTTCGCTCTAAAATCCACTTTTCAATCCCTTCTTCCCTAATCCCTAAAACTAATACATCTTGTCGAGAGTATTGCGGTGGTAGCGCATCTGAAAACTCGCCCAAAGCTCCCAACCTAATATCTATTACTTGAGGAAACATTTCTTGAAATAACGCTTTCACCTGATCAAATTCAGTCCTGTAGTACTCTTGTAGCATGTAAGCTCTGTAAAGTTTCGGATCATCAGGGTCCTCCCGCATTGAGCCAAGAGTGGGGCAGTTTCCCAACCATCTATTTTTGAATTCTTCATCAGGCATTGGTAATTCCACCCCAGAATCAATGCTGAAATAAACCTTCTCCCACCTTTCTCTAAAATAGAAGCCCTTTAGCACTTTATAAATTGGCTGGATAGAATCTTCCGCCTCTAATAATGAAATTGCGCTGCTTGCTTTTGTTAGTCGGGGTAATTCCTCGCCTTTAAATATAAAAGTATCTTGATCCCTAGAAACAAGCACTTCATTTTGATTTTTAATAATAGTTTCAGTTAAGGAAACGTGGTGAGGGCGAGTCGCAGTACCATTAGCATCTTTGAGATTGCTACGCGCTGAAGATTTCTGCCCCTTCCATGTATAGGTATCTATGCCTATTTCTAACTGAATTTCCCATGAAAAATCATTAAGAGTTCCCCACTCCACAGAAGTACCAAAGCGGCAAACAAAATATAACGCATCCAGAATTTTCGTTTTCCCGACACCTGATTTACCAACGAGTAGATTAAAGTCCACAAAAGAAACTTCGTTTAGCTTCCAGCCACTTTGTTTCTCCTCGTAACTAAATTTAGTAATACTCATTACAACCTCCAATTACTCTATTAAATACCCACACTATCCAGCAACTTCTGATGAATCCCACCAAATCCGCCATTCGACATAATCATCACGACATCGCCGCTGCGTAGTTCCGGTGCGAGATGCTTCACGATGGCATCCGCACTGACATTGGAATCTTCGCCGCCGATTTCGTAGGCGATTTTTCCCTTTGCTTTTAAATCTTCAATCACCTGCGGTACAGATAATTGATCGTCGGCGGCTAAGCGATGCGCTTCGAAAATCGGTGTCAGAATTACATAATCGGCAGGCGCAAACGACTTCGGATATTCATCCTGAAAAATCTTTTTGCGGGTCGTCCATGAACGCGGCTCGAAGACGGCTACGATGCGGTTCTTCGGGTATTTTTGCCGCACCCCTTCCAGCGTTTCCCGGATCGCGGTCGGATGATGCGCAAAGTCGTCAATGACCGTGATGCCATTGACTACGCCGCGTACCTGCATCCGCCGCTTGACGCTTTTAAAAGTCGCCAAAGCCTCCGCCGTCAGCTTGCGATCAATGCCCAGAATTTCAGCCGTCGCAATCACTGCCAGACAATTTCGGATGTTGTATTTGCCCGCGAGCGGCGTACGGATTTTCATCAAATCTTTGCCCTCGCACGTCACAGCAAAAATTGTTTCTTCGGGCGTGAATTCAATGTTGCGTGCGCTCCATTTGGCTTCACCGTCGTCAATACCAAACGTTTCAATCGGACACCATACACCTTGCGGAGCAATTGGATTCGACACGATTTCACGCACGACGGGAGAGTCCCAGCCCGCAATCAAACGTCCGCCATTCGGGATCAAATTTACTAACAAGCGAAATTGTTTTTTGACGGCTTCGAGGTTTTCGTAAATGTCGGCGTGATCGAATTCGATGTTGTTCAGAATCACCGTTTCCGGCAAATAGCTCAAAAATTTCGGGCGCTTGTCCCAAAAAGCCGTATCGTATTCGTCGCCTTCAATCGCAAAATATTCCGAGTCTGTAACCTTAAAACTGGAGCCGAAATTTTCGGCTACACCACCGATTAAAAATGACGGATCAAGTTTTCCAACCTCCATCACCCACGCCAAAATCGAGGTCGTAGTCGTCTTGCCGTGCGTTCCGGCGACGACTACGGAATGCCTGCCGCGAATAAAATTTTCGCGCACAACTTCCGCCATCGAAACGTAATTCAGCTTGTGATTCAGCACATATTCAATTTCAACATTACCCCGCGAAGTCGCATTACCAACGACTACGACATCGGGCGCAGGCTGTAAATTCTGCGCATTAAAACCAACAAAAGTTTCAATGCCGAGCTTGATTAACTCATCCGACATCGGCGGGTAAAAAGCCTTGTCCGAACCCGTGACGCGATGCCCCTGCGCTTTGAGCATCCCCGCCAGCGAAGCCATCGCCGTGCCACACACTCCGATTAAATGATAATGA
>JAYSTY010000245.1:0-3161 GCA_043719385.1 Blastocatellia bacterium
GGCTCCGGGTACAGTACCGCGAGCCGTAGCGAGTCGGGGTTTATGCTGTCGCCGCAGCACGATTGCGAAGTTTCACGTAAGGCTCAATATCTATCATCATCTGCTCGAATTGCTCAAACCGCAGCGATTGCGGACCGTCCGACCAGGCTTCTTCAGGACACGGATGCACTTCGGTCATAATTGCATCGGCTCCGATGGCGACCGCTGCTCTGGCGACGGGCGGCACGAGGCTGCGTTTACCAGTTCCGTGACTTGGATCAATGACGACAGGCAAATGTGTCAGTTCATTCAGTAACGGCACGACCGCGAGGTCAAGCGTGTTGCGCGTGGCGGTCTCAAATGTGCGGATGCCGCGTTCGCACAGCATCACGTCCGGGTTGCCATGCGAAACGATGTATTCTGCTGATAGCAAAAATTCTTTGATCGTAGCCGACAAGCCGCGTTTGAGCATGACAGGTTTGCCGATTTTGCCGAGCTTTTTGAGCAGCTCGAAATTTTGCATGTTGCGCGCGCCGACCTGCAAAATGTCAGCGTATTCCGCAACTAAATCTACGTCGTCAGAATTCAAAATTTCCGTCACAACTTTCAGGCCGGTTTTTTCGCGGGCCTCGGCTAACAGCTTCAAGCCTTCCTCGGCGAGTCCCTGAAATTCGTAGGGCGAAGTGCGGGGTTTGTAGGCTCCGCCGCGCAGGATTTGCGCACCGGATTTGGCGACGGATTCAGCGGTAGACATTAATTGTTCGCGGGTTTCGACCGAGCAGGGTCCCGCCATGACAACTAAGCCACCGTCACCGATTCTCAGGTCGCCAACTTTGATGACGGATTTTTCTTTGCGAACTTCTTTGCTGACGAGTTTGAAGGGCTGCAAAATCGGGAAGGCGTCTTCAACGCCATCGGCAGATTTGAGCGATTCGATATGTTCTTTTTTATCGCCCTGACCAATGGCCGCGATCACAGTCCGGGCTTCACCCTGGATCAGGTGCGGCGTATATCCGAAGGCGCGGATGCGCTCGCAGATATAGTCAATTTGTGGTTGTGTGGCGTCGGCATTCATGGCAACGATCATAGTGGTAATTCTCCTTAGTTTTGCGGTTTATTGGGCGGCTTTATAACAGCCCAGAACTTTGACAAAAGCGGCAAACTCAGCCAGATGTGCGAGCGCATTCTGGACGCGTTTTTCCGCTGTGTGTCCAATGAAATCCAAATAAAAACTATATTCCCAGGGGCGTCCAACGATGGGGCGCGATTCGATTTTCGTCAGGTCGAGTTCGCGCAAAGCAAAAACCGCCATCGCCCGATAAAGTGACCCGGTGCGGTTTTCCAGCGCGAAGACGATAGATGTTTTGGCGGCTTCGATGTCAGGTGGTGGCAATTGCGCCGCGTTTTGCGCGAGCGTGAGCAGGGAAAAGCGCGTGAAATTTTGCGGATCGTCTTCGATGCCAGGCACTAAAATCTGTGCCCCATAAACTTCGGCGGCGACCGCGCTGGCGATGGCGGCGGCTCCCGGTTCGTGGCTGCTCATGACCATTTTGACGCTGCCTGCGGTGTCCGCTGCGACAACAGGTTTCAGGTCTGGGTGAGCGCTCAGAAATTTCAAGCACTGACCAAGTGCGACCGGATGCGAGTAAACCAGGCGGACATCTTCGAGCCTTGTTTCCGGCGGCGCAATTAAATTATGCACGATGCGCAGCGTTGTTTCGCCGACAATCTGAAAATTGTGTTTGAGCAGCAAATCGTAATTTTGATAGACTGAACCAAAGAGCGAATTTTCAATGGGCGCGAGACAGAAATCCGCTGCGCCGGATTCAACGGCAGCGAACATTTTGTCGAATGTCTCGCAGGGCAACAGGTCAATTTCTGCACCAAGTAATTTGTGTGCGGCGGCGGCACTGAAGGCACCGGGTTCGCCCTGAAAGGCAACGCGAGTTTTGGTTGAAGAATCAGTCATAAAAACTAAAAGCCCCGCTCTCGTTTTGAAAGCGGGGCATTTTCTCAAGGCGTTTGATTTTTGCTTACACTCAAGCTTCGCGCCTCACAACCCCGCTGTAGTTGCTAAAGTAAAAACTAAAATAAATAACTCGCCACGCCGTCGTCGCGGAGTAGGTTTGCTTTTGGGTTGTGAGTTTTTGCTTATTCATAATTGCTAATGACGTTGGGCATTATTAGCAAAGGCCGTGATGCTGTCAAGGAAATAGCGTGTATCAACCTGTCGCTACGGCTCAGCGGACAGTACCGCGAGCCGTAGCGAGCCGGGTCTTCTACATTTTTGGCGTTACAATTCGACCGGAAGCAGCGTCCCAATCAATGTTACTGAAAAACGCCTCAATGTATTTTGGACGTTCGGCAGGTTTGTAATCGCGGAAGAACGCATGCTCCCAAACATCCAGCACGAGAATCGGGTTGAAGCCTGCGATATTGCCTTCTTCGTGTAACGTGATCCAGTGATTTGACAGGCGTCCGGTGTTGGGGTCCTGATAGCAGACTGCCCAGCCCACGCCGCGCATGGTGCCAATAGCAGCGAAATCTTTTTTCCACGTCTCGAAATCGCCAAAGTTCGCTTCGACAGCAGATTTAAAAGCTGAGCCGGAAGCTGGCTCGCCGCCGCCATCTTTTTTCATATTGCCGAAATAATATTCGTGCAACACCATGCCGTTGTATTCAAAGCCCAGCCGCCGCGTTAGTTCAGCATAGCCTGGCGTTCCGGCCTGTCCGCCCTTAATCATTTCAGACAGTTTTTCGTTCAGCAGGTTGGTGTTGGTGACGTAGCCCTTGTAAAGAGCAAAATGGATTTCAATTGTTTCATTGGAAATGCCGGTGAGATCATTCAAGTTATAATCTTTGGCGGCGTAAGCTGTGCCAGATAAGTTAGCCATTAGTTTTTTCTTCTCCTCAGGATAATTATCACTACCATGCAGGCTGCGATAAATTTAGTCATTGCGTAAATTCATTCCGCTTACTATTAATTTGCGGGACAAAATTACGCGGATTTAATTGCTTCAAGGAACTCTGCGGGAAATTAAATTGTCGTGTGTGAAAGGATGTCACTAAAACAAAAAAGCCGCAAGTCAGATGCCTGACCTGCGGCTTTAAAGATAGAGGTTTTAGCTCAAAACAGATAATTATTCCTGCGCCGAAACCGTGACGAAGCCACCTCTCCACGT
>JAYSTY010000246.1:0-19212 GCA_043719385.1 Blastocatellia bacterium
CCGCTGCTGATGTTCATTTCGTGTTTAATGTTGCGCTTTTTCAAAATCTCATCGAGATTTTTTGAGCCGGTAAACGCCAGCGGATCTTTCTCGCCACAACTCAAAGAAAAGAGTTTGATTTGTTTGTTGAGCTTGTCGGCGCTATTCAAAAACGCTTCATTACGTTTTTCAAAATCGTCTCTGACTTGCGGATTGACGCCCGCGCTCCAAACACCCACGTAGCTGAATTGATCGGGGTTCGTGACCACCACTCGCGTTGTCTGTCCGCCGCCCATCGAAAGCCCTGCGATAGCGCGGTTCGTGCTGCCTGTCGTCACGCGATACGTCTTTTCGACAAACGGGACAACGTCCTTGAGCAATTCATTGGTGAAGCGATCCTGAAATGTAATTTGCGCAGCGATGTCAACTGGCGCTCCCGGCACGACAGGAGGACGCGGCAAACTGCCGTTCGGCATCACAACCAACATTGGTTTTGCTTTATTCGCCGCAATCAAATTGTCGAGAATAAATCCGGCGCGTCCAATCGTACTCCAACCGGAATCTTCATCGCCGCCGCCGTGCAGCAAATAAAATACGGGATACTTCCCTTTGCTGCTGTCATAGCCAGCCGGAAAATAAATGTGCAAGCGACGCTCTTCGTTCATCGTTGTAGATTTGTACCAGACCTTGCGAATTTCGCCGTGCGGTACGGCTTTGGTATCTTGATACGCTGCCGCATCACCCGGCACAAAAACCATATTGTCTACGCTGGTAGTCCCCTGTTTGATAAGCGCATTTTTGGGATCAAGCGTGCGCACGCCGTCCACCGTCAACGAGTAACTGTAAAAATCCGCAGGCAACGGCCCGACCGTAATTGACCAGACGCCTTGCGCATCTTTTTCGAGTTTGCCGCCTGTGCCGATGCCTTGCGAAATCCAATCGCCACCGAGCGTGACTTCGCTGGCTTTCGGCGCGTAAATACGAAAGGCGACGCGACCGTCAGACAACACTTCGGGTGATTTTAATGTGTCATTTGGTGTGCGGGGCGGTGTTTGGGCCAATGAAAATGTAGTCGCTAAGAAAACCAAACTAACCATGTTCAGAAAATAATTTCGCTTCGTCATAGACAAGTTCCTCAAATTTTGAATTTACAGCCTTTCGGTCGAACGTTCCTTAACTTCAATTGCCACGGGCTTCAGCTCGTGGAAAAGTAGCTCAATAGATCAAAGGCTTTAGCCAAAATTCCAAAAAGCATTTTTCCGAATAGCTTGAGCTAAAGCTATTTGGAAAGGGGTTTTTTTCAGATTCGGCTGAAGCCTGTTCAATTCTCTTTCTCCCACTCGCTAAAGCGAATGGCAATTGATAAAACTCAGCCTGAACAGGCAACGAAACGAACTCTGTAAAATTTGGCTTACGCCCCAGTCCTATTGCCGCTAAAAAGTAATGGCGCAAATTCACTCAAGCAGCGTCGCCACACCGGCCAATTATGAAATCCGCCTTCAATCACACGAAATGTATGACGAATCTGATTTTTGTTCAGCATGTCGGTAGCTTCTTTCGCCCGCGTAAACACAGCATCTTTATCGCCGACGCCGTACCAGAACACATTCAATTTTGCATTCGTAGCTTTCGCATCACCGAGTACCGTTTTATTTTTCTCAGCAAATTCCGGCGCAGGCGCGGAACTGAAAACACCAATCGAACTGAACAAATCCAAATGCGCAAACCCAATCGCAAACGTCTGCCCGCCACCCATTGATAATCCTGCGAGCGCACGATTTTGGCGTCCGGTGGAGATGCGATATTTAGCCTCTGCCCACGGAAGGATTTCTTTCGTCATGTATTCTTCCATCAGCGGAACATTTTTCGCCTGCACTTCACGCGGCGAACCAAATGGGACAGCGTGCCCAAGCGGCATGACAACGATCATGGGTTTCGCTTTTTTCTTAGCGATTAAATTATCGAGAATTAGATTTGCGCTGCCTGCCTGCGTCCAGCTTTCTGCGGTGTCGCCGCTGCCGTGGAGCAAATATAACACGGGATAACGCTGCTTCGGATTCTTATCGTAGCCGGGCGGCAGGTACACAAAAACCTGGCGTGTCTGTCCGTTGATAACTTGCGAGCGTTGCCAATTCACTTCTACGGTTCCGTGCGGCACATCATGGATTTCCCACGGCGCAGAGGGATGCGCGGGAACTTCAACGATGCTGCCCGAAGTCCGTTGCCGCAATTTAATACGCGGATTCACCGGATCAGCCATCGTCACACCGTCAACAGTGAATGAATACAAATGCAGCGTCGCTTCGATGGGATCAATCGTGATGCTCCAAATTCCTTCCGAATCTTTTGTCATCGGGAGCTTTGATCCAACGGGCAGCCAATCTCCACCGAGCGTGACTTCATTCGCTTTGGCAGCGCGGATGCGAAACGTGACTTTGCCGTCGGGATGCACTTCCGGCGAAACCAGGCTGTCAATTGGCGGCGCTTGCGCGAAGCTTGATGCTGTGATGAGCAGCGCGGTGATGAGCAGAAATAATTTGTTTTTCATATTTGTACCTATAGGCGGGGCAGAAAAAATAAAGCCAGGGAAATTTTCCGCACTTTAAATTCTTTAGTATTGGCATCACATGACTTTCAATTCTCAACTCTGCACTCTCAACTTTCTTGCCAAAGAGTGGAAAATTGAGAGTGCAGAGTTGAGAATTTCTAAGGTTGAAAAAATATCCTTCCCCTGCCTCCCTTTTCCTGCCAGCTATTCTTATTCCACAATCGCCTGCATCACGGCATTCTCAAAATCCCGATGCAAGGCACGATTGGCGGTTTGAATCATTAATACGGCGACGATTTTTTCTTTCGGATCAATCCAGAAATGCGTACCGAATGCGCCGTCCCAGCCGAAGCTGCCATTGGAGCGGCGTGAATCTGCTTTGATCGCATCTACGACGACTTCGACAGCGAAGCCAAAACCCATTCCCGACGGTCGTCCAAGCTGACCGGGAAACATCTCGCCTGTGTGATTCGATGACAATAACGCTACGGTGTGCGGCGACAACAAACGCTTACCGTTAAGTTGTCCGCCATTCGCCAGCATTTGCGCGAAGTGAAAATAATCTTCGGCGGTGCTCATCAATCCTGCCGCGCCGGAAAAATAATTTCGGCTCGTGAGATACGCTTGATTGGGATGTTTTTCGAGCTTGTCACCAGTGCGGCGATACAGCGTCATCAGGCGCGGCTGCCTATCTTCGGGCAGCGCAAAAAATGTATCCTTCATTCCGAGCGGAGCAAAAATTCGCTGCTGCAAAAATTGATCGAACGTCAGGCCGGAAGCAATCTCAACAATGCGCGAGAGCGTATCAATTCCCGCGAGTCCGCTGTAGCGCCATTGCGTGCCCGGTTGAAAATCAAGCGGCACTGTGCCAAGTCGCGGAATAAAACTCGCCAATGTATCCGTAGGCTGACGCGCCGCCATCACAGGCGAAAAAAATTTCCCTGCGCTGCCGCCGCTGCCTAAACCGGAAGTATGTGTCAACAAATCCCGCACTGTAATTTCACGCGAAGCCGGAACGGTAGTAATTTCCTGTTCACCACCAGCAGCAGTTTTTGAAACGGCTACCTGCTGATTTTTGAATTCAGGAATGAATTTGGAAACGGGATCGCTGAGGCGAATTTTCCCTTCTTCCATCAACATCATAATCGCTACGCTGGCGACAGGTTTGGTGGATGAAGCCATCCGAAAAAGCGCGTCTTTGCGGATCGGCTTTTTGGATTCGATGTCCATGAGTCCCTGCGCTTCGTAATGCGCGACGCGCCCTTTCCGCGCCACTAATGTGACTGCGCCGGAAATTTGGTTGGAGTCGATGTAGCGCTTGATGACTTCGTTGATGCGCTGCAATCGTTCGGACGAAAGACCTGTGTCTTCAGATTTTTTTTGGAGTTGCGTTTGTGCTGATAGCGGCAGTGAGAGCAAGGCAATCAGCAGATAGATGGCAATCATTGGTCGTTTACTAGGGTTATTTTTCATGGGGATTTTTTAGAAAGTTAGCGACAACATTTGGAGTGCGGCGGCTCGACGCCGCTTTGGTGTTCGTTATCAGGTTATTTGGTTACAACGAAAGTTTTATGAGACGAACGAAAAGCGGTGTCGAGCCGCCGCACTCCATATTTAACCAAGCAACTGTTTCTCTTCAACGTACCGGAAACAGGCTTTGATATTGTCTTCTTCAAATTTGATACGATCTGCGGCGTTCAATTTTTCGATGCTGGGCAACGGAGTCTTGCTCGTATTCTCACTGACCAGCTTGAACGTTTGCGCTAAATATTTGCCGTTGCGGTCGGGGAAAACGTCCCAATATTTTTTCGTCATGCACGGCACTTTCAACGGTTCACGCGTAATCATTTCCAGCGAGAATTTTGTTTTCGGATTTGCTTTTTGAATCGTCTTCACGATGCGCGGAAGGTCGAGCATCCCCGCGCCAAGTGGGACTTCAGACAACAAAAATCCATCAGCATAAGGCAGTAATCCCATATCTTTGATGTGCGTAGATTTCGCGTATGGCGCAAGTCCTTCGATCACTTCGTACGGATCATCAAGCATCGAAATGTTGTTGCCGAAATCAAGCGTGATCTGCAAATATTCGCTCTGATACGTTTTCAGCAAGCGCAGAAAGTCTTCCAGCGTCCAGTCCTTATGATTTTCGAGCGCAACGACGACTTTGTATTTTTCGATGATGGGCATTGCTGCGGTTAACGCGGCGTGGCTTTGATCTACCCATTTTTTCCAGTCCGCGAGCGACGCAAAAGTTTCGTAACGGCGTCCGCCGAGCATCGCTGTACGCACGACAGTCACGCCTGCTTCTTTGCAATCCGCGAGACCTTTTTCCATTGCACTCATATCGCCGTTGCGCGGAATCGAAACCATGCCTTCGAGATACATGCCAAGCTCTTCTGCACGCGCCCGCAATTTTTTCAAATCGCCGTTGAGTGAAGTCTGAATTCCACCTGCGCCAAGCGCATGACATTTTTCTAAAAATTCATACGCGTCACGACCCTGCATACGCATTGGAGCTTGCCCTGCTCCGCCGCCAGCTTGCGAAGGGCTACCGGGAATTTGCGCCCCCATAAACGAAGTCGAAGCGATACCCATTTTTGACAATGGCGCAGCGGACGAACTGGCAAACAAAGCATTCGATATTGCGCCGACTGCCAGCGATGCCGAAGCATTCTTCACAAAATCTCTGCGGGTAATTTCTTTCATTAGTTCTCCGACCTGGCAAAACACTTTATGTATTTTACTTGTTGTCCATTTGGTTTCTTAGCTGCAAATTCAGCGCACCTTCTTGCGGCTGTGCCGCCCGATGTGCGAAAAGGCTGTGCCTTTTCGTGAGTGTAGTTAGTTGTTGGGCTACGCCCGTTTTTTTACTTTTTTCACCTGGTGTGAATAAAAAAATTTCTCTCACTATTACCACGAATGGGCATAGCCCTGAATTATTTATTGCTTGACGAAAAGGCACAGCCTTTTCGCACATCAAGTGGCGAAGCCACAATTTATAGTTATGACACTTTTCTATTCAGCTACTTTTTTCCCTGCAACCGTCAACGCATAAAGAGTATCGCCTGCGCCAACGATCAAATATTGTTTGCCGTCCAGCATCCACGTTGAAGGGCCGTTGCTAACCGGACTGGTCAGGCGTTGATGCCAAATTGGATTGCCGTTCGCCGGATTAAACGCTACGAGTTCGCCGGAATCGCCCGTAAATAATAGTCCGCCTGCCGTAGTCATGACGCCGCCGCTCATCGCGCCACCACCTAGGCCTCCGCCCTTGTGTTCGTGCTTCCATTTGACTAAGCCAGTGCGGATGTCCATCGCAAACAACGCGGAACTGGAATCGAAATTTCCGCCGCTGCCTCCGCCGTAGCCTTGTGGTTTAGGCGACGTGTCGTACAGATACGCAAGTCCATAACCTTGTGTGCCGTTGAAATAAAATAATTCTGTTTGCGGACTGTAACTTGGTGGTGGCCAGTTCGTCGCACCCATCGCGGGCATATCTATCATCGTGCCGTCTACAGTGGGTTCTTTCGCAGGATTTGGAATCGGTTGGCCTTTCGCGTCTACGCCCAGCGCCCAATTGCCTGTGCCTGTGAACGGCTTCGAGACAAGGTTTTTTCCATTGGTACGATCAAGCACGAAGAACCATCCGGCGCGTGCGGCCTGGCCTAACAATTTGCGCGGCTGACCATTGATGACGGCATCAAAAAGCACAGGCGTTTCGACGTTATCCCAATCGTGTGTGTCGTGCGGCGAAGGCTGAAAATACCAAACTAATTTTCCCGTATCAGGATTGAGCGCTACGATGCATGCCGTATATAAATTCGCGCCCTTGCGGCTTTGTCCTGCAAAGACAGGGTTCGCGTTGCCAGTGCCCCAATAAATTAAATTCAAATCAGGATCGTACGTGCCGGGCATCCACGTCATCCCGCCGCCGTGCTTCATCGCATCCAAGTCAGGCCACGTCTCAGAACCAGGATCGCCCATTTTTTGCGGCGTCGTGTACCAGCGCCACTGCAATTCGCCAGTGTCAGGATCGCGTGATTCTAAATAGCCTTGCACGTCCATCGCGTCTCCGCCAACGCCGATGATGATATGATTTTTGACGACGACCGGAGCCATCGTCGTGAAATATTGCTGTTTCTCATCGGCGATTTTTTTGCGCCAACGCTCTTTGCCGTCTTTGGCATTCAACGAAATAAACCAACCGTCAGGGCTTTCAAAATACAACCATTCGCCGTACATTCCGACGCCGCGTTGCCCGACCAAGTGTCCGCCTTTGTCTTCAAAATCGTATTGCCAAATGTGTTCGCCTGTCCGCGCATTGATCGCAAAAATATGATCGGGAATCGTGAAATATAAAATGCCATTTACGAGCAACGGCGTAGATTTAATGACGGGATCGCCGACGCCGCGTTGCGGGCCGATGCCTTTGATGCGATACATCCAATCAATTTTCAGCAGGTCAATATTCGTGGTATTGATCTGTTTCAATTCACTAAATCTTCGCCCTGAATAATCGCCGTTGTAGGTCGGCCACGTATCCGCAGGTTGTTTGAAAAGCGTGAGCGATTTCGGGTCAAGTCCCTGCGCGAAAATTGCACAAGCAGGCAGCAGGAAAAAAATGGTCAAAAATAATTTATGAATTTTCATTTCAGCGTCACCAGATAAGCGGCTAGATTGTTGATGTCAGCATCAGAATATTTCGGCAGCATTGCACGATGCCCATTCAATTTATCTTCGAGTTCGACCTTGACCTGATTGCGCGGCCAGGAAAAATAATTGCCTGTGGCGTCAATCAACGAGATGTCAAAATCGGTATTCGTTTTGACTTTGCCTGTGATGGTTTGCCCCGAAGTCGTAGTCACTTTGGCAGTGGCTGGCCCCGGCGTAACAGGCCACAAAAACCGGGATTTCATTGCCGTAGTTTGTGGAAATTTCGCGCCGATTTTAGCCAGGTCGCCTGTCGCGGAATGACAACTGGCGCAATTGCTTTTGAAATATTCTTCACCTTTTTTTGCATCGCCTGTCACCGCCGAACGCAATGAATTGTACGTTTGCCCATACGTGCCGCGATTCGCGGTCAGCTCCACTTGCAGGTGAATGTATTGCGAAATGTTGTATACGTCATCGGCGGAAAGCGCCGGAAATGGTGGCATTCCCGTTCGCCCTTCCTTGAGAACAGGCGCAAGTTTTTCGCCTTTCTCGTCGTGCAGCATTAACTCCGAGCGCAACAGATTTGGAGCCTGCGCTCCTCTGCCATCTTTGCCGTGACAACCTGCGCAATTTTGCTGATAGAGCGGATCGCCTTTTTTCGCGGCTTCAGGATTGGGAGCCGCACCGAGGCCGAGAAAATCACGGATGTTTCCTCCACGTCGTCCGGGTGCGGGTTCTTGTGCGCTGGGATTTTTTACAGTGAAGGTTAGTAGTAAGCTAACCAATGCCAGTGCAATAAAAATGCGAGTTTTATTTTGATTAGACATATGATTTCCAAATCTAAACCTGGGTACGCAGGCATCCTGCCTGCGCAGCGGCAAGCGAAGCAATGCCGCTGCCCCGTACAAAGGGAAAAGTTGAATAGGTAAGCACAACCTTACGCGAAAAGAAAAGCGGCGTTGCACGCGCTTTTCGCAGGCAGGATGCCTGCGTACCCAGGTGCGGTCTAACTCAGCACATAATTTTTTTCGACTGCCGGATCAAACGTAACGCGTTTCTTTTGCAGATACGCGATCTTGCCAAGATTTGATGCGAGTGCGGAGCGGTGTCCACTGACAACATCAGAATTTGGTGTCTTACGTGATTTCAGGCACGAAATAAAATTGCGGACGTGTTCTGTTTCCAACGCCATGGCGGCTTTGCCGACAACTGGTTCCGGCTGCGCTTGTCCCCGTTGAAAGGCAGGCGTAAATTTGTAGCCGCCGCGATCAATATACAAACTGCCGCCGACACCCATAAATTCAATAGCTGCGCCGCGTGCGCCTGGCACTAACGTAGCTTCAAATGTCGCTGTCCACTTCTTCGGATATTCCAACAAAATTGAAATCGTGTCTGGCGCATCGCGTCCGTCGTTGTAATTATAAACGCCACCTGCGGCACTGGCTGCGATGGGTAATTCCTCGCCCATATACCAATGCACTACGTCAATCCAATGCGTAAACAAATCAGTAATTTGTCCGCCGCCAAAATCCAAATAGGCGCGCCAGTTGTAAAATTGATGTGCGTTGAAGGGACGCGGCTTGGCTTGTCCAACCCAACGTTTCCAATCTAATCCCGCAGGTTGTTCCGTGAAATTCGGTTTGCGCAAATGGTAGCCGTTGCCGTGCCAATAGGTGCGCACATAAGCGATTTTGCCGAGCTTACCGCTGTCTACAAATTCGGCTTTCGCCTGGGCGTAGTGCGTACCGCTGCGTTGTTGTAAACCAACTTGCAAAACACGCTTGTTGGATTTGACCGCTTCGACAACTTTGTGACCTTCCTGCCACGCCCACGTCAGTGGTTTTTCGACGTACACATCTTTGCCCGCGTTGCAGGAATCCACGGCAATCGAAGCATGCCAATGATCCGGTGTAGCAATCAACACAGCATCCACATCTTTGTTTGCAAGCAACGCATTATGATCGCCTGTGATTGTGGCTTTGCCACCGGTTTGTTCTTTCGCTTTGAGCGCATTTTTTTCATAGACATCGCAAATCGCAATGACATCAATTTCCGGCTCTTTAATTAAATGGCTCAGAACTTGTTGCGCACGATCTCCTGAACCGATCACGCCCAGGCGGATGCGATCATTCGCGCCGAGTACGCGATTCCAACTGGCAGCGTTCATCAGTACGCCCGCACCAGCGGCAATACGTGCCGAATTACTTAAAAAAGCGCGTCGTGTTTTATCTGTAAGTGACATATCGAAAAAACTCCTATGTTGAGGTTATTGATTGCGAATTATTTGTCGTAAGCGTTCAGACCTTTTTTGTAATTTGGGTCTTGTGTCGCTAAATCAGAGCGATAACTCACCGCATTAGCGGAGGGGAAATTCGCCGGAACTTTTTGCGTGACTTTGCCTGTTGCTGCCCATTCTGTGCCGCGTTGAAATGTAGCCATGAATCCCACGCAGCTCATGCCAATCACATCGTGTCCCATCGCCGTATGAAAAACTTTGCCTTTGCCATAACTCAGCGTCATCAGCAAAGGCTCATCGCGGCCTGTGCCTCGATTGGCAGGGTCAGCATACGCAGTCGCCAGCACCGTCATATTTTTTCCAGGGCCGCGCAAGTTTGTATAAAGTTCATCGCCCTGATGCATCCACATTTTCGGCAAGCCTTTGGTGATCGGGTGATTGGTTTCGCGCATCGTAATTTGATAAGGCAAGCGCAAACCGTGATTGCCTGCGTTGCCGGGCGAAGTATCTGACGATAATTTTCCGTCTTTAAAAAACCAGTATGCGCCAGAATCCTGATTGCGCCCGCGCCAGCCGCCGATGCCAATCATTTCGTTATACTCTTTCCATTTGCCAAAGGCATTATTTGCCGCGTGGACGATGACTAATCCGCCACCATTTTTGACGTATTGCTCGAACGAAGATTTTACTTCCGCTGACCAGCGTTCATCGGGCGCATCGTAATTCATCACGATCACCTGATACTTGCCGAATTCCGGTTTGAAGTTGCTGAAATCACCATTGGCCGGAGGCGCGGTGACTACATCAACTTGAAACAAACCTGTTTCCTCAAGCTGTTTTTTCAGCACGGGCGTAGTCATTTGCCATTTATGATACGGGCCACCGCTTTCACCGTCCAGCAACATCACGCGAATTGGCGCGGCTTGTAGCGTGCATACGAAAATTGCTAATAAAAATGTAACTATAGTTGCTTGTTTCATTCATTATCCTTAGTTGTTCTTTGATTGGGAATATTCAACCTGCACCATCAAAACAAAAGACGATGCGAACATTATTACTGCCATAAGTTTTGGCAAGTTTTTCCATAGAAGTAAGAATCGCACAGAACTCATCTGATAAATTTTCTGTAGACAACTTGCCGTAATTCAATACTTCCTTCAATTCTTCCAGTATCAACCAACTATGTGAATGAAGCTCAGGTGTAGGAAGTAGCTGGTGAGCCAGGAATTCTTTATATGCGGCTTCACCATGTTTTTTTGCATATTCTTCAGGCTCAAACGGCTCGTCGTCATCATCGCCGAACCATTCCTCTATCATTTCCTGAACTTCTGCTGCTGGTGTGTAAAAATAACCTTCCGCTTCAGCACTCAGTCTGCTGGGCAGCCCGCGAGGCGGATAGGGAAGTTCATCTCTTAGACCGCCTTCGCCAAGCGCCATCACTATAAATAATTCATAATCACGGGGTATATCTAGTGTTTCACTTGTCTGTGACTCGTAAATACTATCTTTGGCATATTCAACAAAAGCATGAATATCGCACCCCATAAATCTCTATTCCTCTGCATCAGTCAAAATTTATAACCCTGGCTTGGGCGGCTTCACTAATTCCCAAGCCGTAACGCCTGTGCGTTTGACCTGTCGCCGAAATAATTTATTGCCTTGTGTAACATAAAGCCAGTCACGCGCTGCACCGCCGAACGCAATGTTGCCGATGGCTACGGAGCCAGCTTCGGGCTTATTCAATAATTGTGCGCACCGTCCAATTTGTTCGCACACCTGAATGCCGAGCGTGCTGGTGGCGAAAAGATGTCCGATGGAATCTACGGTCAATCCTTCGACGCCGCTTTGATACGACATTTCAGGCATTTCCAGACGATGAAACGGTTCGCCGTTCACGAGCGAGCCATCGGGCGCGACTTGAAAATTCCATGTAAATTTCGTGTGTCCATCCGCAATATTCAGCAACGCCTGATCGGGTGAAAGCGTGATGGCTGTCGGCTTCAAAATATTTTCACAATTGTTAACGACGCGTATCTTACCTTTTGCATCAATAAAATTCACGGTGCGATGCGCGGTGTCTACAAAATAGATTTCGCCTTTTGCAGTCAGCGCCAAATCATTTGCTTCGACCTTGCTGGCAACAACTTTTTCATCGCCGCTGGTACCATAACTGACGATCCGTTTGCGTGCGAGTTGTGAAGCGTACAATCTGCCGTCTGCTCCGAAGCGCAAAGCTTTTGCCGAGTTCGTGTTTTCTTTGAAAATCGTCGCCTTGCCATTTGCGTCGGACTTATAAATGCGGTTGCTGTCGGGGTCGGCAAAATAAACATCGCCTGATTTGTCAGCAGCGGGGCTGGCTACAGATTTATAGATTTCGCCGACCTGTTGCCAGGGTTTATCTTTTGAAACAATAGCAATAACGGCTCCACGCGGGCCTCCGGGGGGCGGCGTGAAATTCGCCGGAGCATTGGCTGGACGCGGAAAATTCGGCGGCGCAGGCTCACGCGCTACAATCGGTTTCGGATATTCACGCCACAGCCAGCGCAATGCTTCAGGCATAATCGCTGCGCCGTGTTTCATGTTGTGACCTTCCTCACCCACTACCAATTTTACGTCGTAGCCTGCAAATTCAAATGCCGACGCCATAGTTTGATTTTGCAAAACCCATTTGCCCGCGTAACTGTTCAGATCGTTGTTGCCGTCCTGCATAAAGATGCGAATCGGCTTGGCTTCCGTGCGACGAATACGCGCCGGCAACGAGTCTGCGCCGCGAAAATTCACGAAGCTGCCAATGAACGTCAGCACGCGCCGAAATTGATCGGGACGATGCCACGCCGCCATTAATGCTCCTGTTGCGCTGGTGCTAAGCCCGGAAATTGCACGATCATTCGGGTCTTTGGAGAGGTTATATTTTTTGGCGACTTCGGGAATAATTTCATCAACGAGGAAACGCGAGAAACGATCATCCAACGAATCATATTCATTGATGCGGTTGAACCGATTCATTTGCGTCGCTTCGTTCGCTACAGGCAAGACGCCAGGATCAATAAAAATTCCAATCAGCGGCGGAATGTCGCCTTTCGCAATCAGGTTGTCGAAGACGACAGGCACGCGCACACCATCGCCAGCGAAGCCGCTGCCATCCAGATAAATCATGAATGCCGTAGATTTATTTGCATCGTATTGCGCGGGAACATACACCGAATAATCATGCGGCGTACCGGGATAAATTTTCCCCGGTTCAAGCTTATATTTCGTGAGCTTTCCTTTTGGCACTCCGTCCTGTGGTTGCGAGTCGGAGCCAAGAACGTAATTGACCTGCGCCTGCGAACTCGTAGCCAACGCCAGCAAGAATGCTAACAAAATAGTCTTCATGAATTTTCCTGATTCGTCGTAGCGCAACCAGAAACGGTTGCCTTACATTTATCGTTTCGTTGGAGTCTTCGGCTTTGCGCCTGACTTGGTAATTAAATCTGTGAGTAACTCTACTGCTTTATCAATCGGCAAAAAATCTGCCACATCAATCGGCGTTCTGCCCTGAGCATTGCGCTCATCAAGCGGCGCACCTTTGTCCGCTAAAAACTGAATCACCCGACAGATTTCAGCTTGATCCATGCTGGGGCCGACGCCCGTCACACACGCATGGATAACGGTCATCCCTTTTTCGGTGGCAGCTTTCACGTCAGGATCAAGTTCGAACGCATATTTTACCAATTCGAGATTGCTGCTACCCGCCGCTTGCATTAACAACGTGATCCCAGCTTCGCCTTTTAATTTCGGATCAGAACCAGCCGCCGCCAACATTTTCATGATTTCTAATTGATTGGCTCGTGCGGCCAGATGCAACGGAGTCAGTTCGCCAAACACAGGCCGAAAGGGATTGCCTCCACCTGGAACTTTGTTATTACGCGCATTCACATCGGCTTTGCTGGCGATAAGTTTTTTAACCAATTCGACATCGCCTGTTTGCGCGGCGTGATGCAAGGCAGTGAAGCCGCGCACGTCCGCGAATTTCACATCAGCCCCGCTTTCGACTAAAGCCAGTGCGCATTCAGAACTGCGATTCGCGGCGGCAATCACTAACGCTGGCGTTCCATCAGGAATTTTCGAGTTCGGATCAACGCCTGCGGCGAGCAAATATTTGACGGACTTCGCATCGTTTTTGACGGTCGCAAAAATCAACGGCGTGAAACCGCTTTTGGAAACTGCTTTAACATCCGCGCCGTGTGCAATCAGCGTTTTCACTACGTCGGAATGCCCTTCTGCCGTCGCCCACATCAACGCGCTCTGCTTTTTCTTTTCTTCGACGGCGTTGACGTTAGCGCCTTTCTCGATCAGCAAATTTACCGCTTCAACAGAGCCGGAATTTGCCGCGAGCATCAACGCCGTGCTGCTATCCCAACGCGCAGCGTTGACGTTCGCGCCTGCCTCAATCATTTTTTTCACGAGCGCAGCATTGCCGTTATTGCACGCCAGCGTGAGTGGAGTCTCGCCATACTCGTCCGCCGTATTCACCTTTGCGCCTGCGGTCAGCAACATTTCTGCCGCTTTGACATCGTCAAGAAAAACTGCCCAGGCCAACGCCGAAGCTCCATCTGGTTGCGCGATATTCACATCCGCTTTGGATTTGATGAGTGATTCGATGGCTTTGTGATCGCGGCGCTTGATGGCATCTAATAAAGCTGCGGAACCATTCGCCAGACAAAATGAGGCCGCAAGAATAATTGTCAATCCACATAACAGCCAGGCTTTTAGTTTCATCAAAATCCTCTTTCGCAAAATCAGGCAGCCGCATGCTTGCGCAGCCAATTATTGAGATCTGCTTTCTTTTCAAAATCAAACGCTGCATCAAAAAGTTTGTCGAGCTTTTCCAGTGACAAGGCACTGATACGCTTTTGTGTGGGTAAGCTCAACGCCCCAAGTTGCCGTGTTAGCAATTTGAGTGTAGCTTCGATTTTACCTTCGATCTTGCCTTCGATTTTGCCTTCGAGTAAACCTTCCCGCTTGCCGATCACAATTCCTTTGCGCTCCCAACTGGTCAGATATTCCATAACGTTCGCCCTTTCTTCCGGTTTAAATTTTACGACTTCATCGTGTAACGCAGCCTCTTCCGCCTGATTAAGCGGCAGGTAGGCGTCAATGAAGCGCATAATTGCCCGTAACTTTTTTGGCGTTGGATTGAGTCGGGCAATCATTCGCAAACAAGCCACCGTGACTTTACTGCGCTCTTCGGGCTGGACACCCATTTTCGCCATTCATGACTTCCGGCAAAAATAATTCGATAAAATCCGTGAAGCATTCACGCAACAATTCTTTAAAAAGATAGTCGTGATCCACTCACTTTTCCTACGCCATACAATTCAGCGTATCCGTCGCATCGCCAAATTTTTCAGCCGGTACGCCAGCTTTTTGCAGCATCGTCAATAGTAAATTATTTAGTGGAGTTTCTTTCGGGAAAACGATATGGCGATTACCTTTGACCTGACCTGCGCCGCCACCTGCTACAACGATGGGCAAATCGTGATGCGTATGCAAATTGCCATCGCTGATGCTGCTGCCGTACATAATCATCGAATTATCGAGCAGCGTACCTTCAGCATCAGGCGTAGCTTTCAGGCGCTCCAACAGATACGCAAACATTTTGACGTGAATTTCGTTGATCTTCACGGTCTTGGCAATTTTTTCAGGATCGTTCTGATGGTGCGTCATGTTGTGATGTCCATCGGAAACACCGATAGAGCGATAAGGGCGGTTGCTGCCTTCACGTGCCATCATCAAACTGACGACACGGGTCATATCGGTTTGAAATGCCAGGACTTCTAAATCCATAATCATTTTGACGTGATCTTCAAATTCTTCGGGAATCGAAGTTGGTCGCGCCATCACGGGCATTTTCACCGTCGCATTTTGTTGCTCGGCTTTTTGAATGCGGCGCTCAATGTCGCGGATCGCTTCGGTGTATTCCGTAAGTTTGCGCTGATCATCTTTGCCCAGCGTTGTGCCAAGCCGTTTGATGCTGCCATTCACGTAATCAAGGATGCTGCGCTGTTTGTGCAATTGCGCCAGACGCGCTTTGGGATCGGTACTTTCACCATCGCCAAACAAACGCTCGAACACCGCACGCGGATGAATTTCGACCGGTAATGGATTGTTCGCACTGCGCCATGAAAATGTATTCGTATACGCGCAACTGTAGCCAGAATCGCAGCCGCCCGCCAATTGATTCGATTCGACGCCAAGTTCCAGTGAGCCTAAAATCGTGTGCTTGCCCAATTCTTTCGCGGCAATTTGATCCGCAGAAATTCCGGCTTGAATGTTGATGCCTTCCGTTTTCTTCGGATGCACTCCGGTCAGCCACGTAGCTCCGGCGCGCGCATGATCTCCCGCCCCATCGCCCAGCGCCCGTCCCTGCACTTGTGCCAGACCGCTCAACACCAATACGTGTTCACGAAATGCTTCCAGCGGCTTCATCGTGGACATGAATTCAAAATTCGCGCCTTCAGTTTTCGGCGTCCATTTATCGGCAATGATGCCGTTGGGAACATACACGAATCCGAGGCGTACCGGCGGCTTCGTTGCAGCCGTCAGCGCAGGCGTCATCGCATCCAGAAAAGGTAAAGCTAAAGTGACCCCCACGCCTTGTAAAAATGTGCGGCGCGGTAAAGATTTTTTCGTGATGATCATGGTGTTGCAGTTCTCCTCATTTGAAATGGGGTGCTTTTTACAATTAAATTTATTAACGTCGGTAAGCGATAATTATCCGGCGCAGCTTCGCGCATTATCGCACGGACAGACGGGCTGTCGTAATACTCCAACCCGCGTCCCAGCGCGTATGTTAGCAGTTTTTCTGTGGCGGCAGTCACAAATTCATCCTTGTGCGCGGTCAACAAAATCTTTTTCAATTCGTTCGGGCCAGTGAACGATTTTCCGTTTGGCAATTTGCCCGAAGCATCAATCGTCAGCCCCGCATCTTTCGTCCGCCATTTTCCAATCCCGTCATAATTTTCGAGCGCGAAGCCTATCGGATCCATCCGGGCGTGACACGAAGCGCAAGTTGGATCGGCACGATGGACTTCCAATTGCTCACGCATACTTAACACCCGACCATCCTTGCCGTGCAGCTTCCCCAGGTCTCGGGTAACATCAGGCGGCGGCGGCGGCGGCGGCGCACCCAGCAGGTTTTCCAAAATCCACTTGCCACGTTGCACCACAGACGAGCGATTGGGGTAAGAGGTTACAGTTAAGATGCTTCCCTGCCCTAACAGTCCACCGCGATTCGGATCGCTCAGTGCAACGCGACGAAATTGCGAGCCGTAAATCCCAGGAATGCCGTAATGCTCCGCGAGGCGTTGATTGAGAAAAGTATAATCAGCATCTAATAAATTAAGAATACTGCGATTTTCGCGCAAAACACTCTCAAAAAATAACTCAGTTTCCTGCCCGAAGGCGCGACGCAAACTTTCGTCGAAATTCGGAAAAATATCAGGGTCGGGGTTTTGCGTTTCAAGATTGCGCAAATATAACCACTGACCGCCGAAATTACTAACAAAAGCTCGTGAACGCGGATCGTCAAGCATGCGCATCACCTGCGCTTGCAGCGTTGCCGGATTGCTGAGCTTTTTCTGTTCCGCCAATGTTAGCAATTCATCGTCAGGAATACTGCTCCACAAAAAGAATGACAGCCGCGAAGCCAATTCAAAATCGCTCACGCGGGCGATGTCAGACTTTGCCGCCCGTGGATCGCGTTCGATGCGAAACAGAAAATCAGGTGACACGAGCAGCGCTTCGAGCGCGGCTTCAATGCCTGTATCAAAATCGGCGTTTTGCCGCCCACCATCATAAAACGCGAGCAGCGGATTGATATCAGCCAACGTGACCAGACGACGGAAGGCATGACGCGCCAGATTCGTCAGGATTTTTTTCGCGCAAAGCCGCTCATCTTTTGCCGATGTTGGCGTACAAATAAAAATCTTTTCGCGGCTCGGCGTATTGCCACGCGCCGTTGGATTGAACGGGCCACTAACAATGACCGTATCCACATTCGTGTTTTGCGACACGGGAAATTGTTGGATACGCACGCCATCCAACCGTAAATCCATCTGGATTTTTTCTCCCGACTGCCCTCCGCCACCTCCGCCTGGCCCGCGTCCAACCGCAGGCATGGCAACTTCCGGCTTCGCGCTGTCACGCATGAACGTCACGCCAATGTTGCGCAATCCTGCCTTGATCGGCATCTTGACATCAATTGGCTTCGACGTATCACCGGGCATTTTCAGGCGCAGTTGATATTCGGCATCCACCGGAAAATAGTATTGGAACGAAGCTCCACCGCGTGAATAAAACGGTAAATCATCGCTGACCCGTTCAGTGCGAACGACACCGCCAAAAACTTTGGGAGGCTCACGTTTCGCCTGCAAAATTTCTTCGCCGGGCTTCATTTTTAAATCGCCAACCGCTGTGCGACTAAGGTGATACGCAACCGACATATATTTTTCAAGCAGCGCAGGCGACAAAGACAAGACATCACCAATGTTGTCAAAACCGTAGCCCGAATCGTCCACTGGCAAAGCCGTTCCCGGCTTGACATCAAGCGCCAGCAAATCACGAATGGCGTTACTGTATTCAGCGCGATTCAAACGATGCACGGATTGGCGTCCCGGATTCGGATGCGCCGCCGCAACCTTATCTAATGCGCCTTCCAGCCAGGTCACAAAATTCGTCACGTCCTTCGCCTCAGGATGCGGAGCCTTGACCGGAGGCATTTGCCCCGTGCGAACCTTGCGCAAAACTCTTTCCCACGTATCACCATTTTTGGCAACATCCGCAAAGTCCAAACCTTCCAGCGAAATGTCAGCCGTTTTCGTTTTTTGATTGTGGCAAGCGATGCAGTATTCCTGAATCATCGCCTGATGTGCGGTGACTTCAGGAGCATTCGCATAGATTGGCTCACGCTGCGAATTGATTGCAAACGCAGCTATCGTGACGATGAAAAGGATGCAGAGAAATTTGATTCGTTTCGCATTCATAATTTCCGATTATAGAACCTATTCTGACAGGATCAACAAGACTAATTCCCGCAACAATTCCGACCGATAAAAATCCTGTTCATCTTGTCAATCCTGTCCAGTTTCTCTTACCTGGAAGTAAATAATTTCGGCGCAAATTCCGTCAAATAATTGCGCCAGTTAATCCACGTATGCCCACCTGCCGATTCGTGAAACTCTGCATTGAAGCCGTGTTTCTTAAATAATCCGACCGTCCCGTTGGTCGTGCTGAGCAAAAAATCCTCCTTGCCCGTAGCGAACCAAAACAGCTTCAATCCTTTTTTCAAATTCGCGTCATCAAGCTTCGCCTGATTTGTTTTGACCCACGCTTCGCCATCTGCATTCAGCGTTCCAGGCACTGGCGCATTCGCAACAGGAGCCGCTGGCGCTCCCGGCCCACCTGGGGCGCGATTGAAGCCGCTCAGCAAGCCTGAACTGTAAACACCGATGTACGCAAATTTTTCTAAATTCGGAATCGCAATATTCAGCGTCTGACCGCCGCCCATCGAAAGACCTGCGATGGCGCGATTGCCGCGATCAAGCAGGACACGATAATTTTTCTCCGCGTACGGCATAATGTCCGTCGTAAATTCTTTGACGAATTCATCAGGCGGAGCCGGCGTTCCCGGAGCACGCGGCGCACCCATTCTGAACTGACTTGTATGCCCCGCAGGCATCACCATCACCATTGGTTTAGCTTTTCCAGCGGCGATTAAATTATCCAGAATAAATCCGGCGCGTCCGACCGAAGT
>JAYSTY010000247.1:0-19195 GCA_043719385.1 Blastocatellia bacterium
ACAACACCAGCGTCAGGACAACGCCAGCCAGGCGGCGCAACCAGCGCACCTGACTGAGACGACTGAAAATTGTAGTTGAGCGTGCCGCCGAATCATCCACGTGCGTACCAGGTTGCGGTTGATTTGCCAGCAGGACGATAAAAAGAAACTCGCCTGTCAAACCCAGCAAACCACCGCGTGAATTCGCCAGCACCAGCGCCAGCAAAAGCGGCGTTACCAGCCCTGCGAATAATAACCAGCGTTTGCGACCAAGACTGCGTGACAGCACAAAGCTCAACGGCAAACCAAGCGACAGTTCCATCAGGTAAGCAAAATGATTGCCGTTGATAAATTGCCCGTAGCCAGTTCTTGGCGGCAAATAGGGCAGAAAGAATCCTGCTGCCTCACGCTGGGCGGTTTGTCGTAACAACCCAAACAAAGCACTGACCAGCGCGACGCAAATGATCGTCAGAATCAGGGCGCGCAAACGCTTTTGACTGTTCACATGCGAAAACAGCAATAACCCTGTCAAAATAAGCGCAGTCATCTGCAACGCAAAACGAAGCGTATTGAAAGGATCAACACTGATGGTACGCCAGGCTGCGGTTGTCCCTTCCATCGTTGCGGGAGCGCTGCCCAGCGGAAGCGCCTGAAACAGCGCGAACAGTACAAGCACAATGAGCGGTAGCAACAAAGTTCTTTCGGCGATATTCCAGACACCGCGCATCCATCCTTCGATGATCCATAACGCTGTCAGCCCAAAAATTGCACACTCAAAAAATGCTTCCCACCAGGGTTCGGCTGTCCCATAAGGCACAGCGACGATCACTATCAGGCACAACAAAGAACCCACGATAAGGCGATTTATGAAGCGCGTAACGTTGGGGAAAAATGCACTACGTTCTTTGCTCGGGGCGACATCCACATAAGCTTGCGGAGGCAGCGGGGGAGTTAATTCTGTTGCCACAAATTTATTACCTCAAGTCGTTTTTCAAAGCAGCCTGAACCGCAAGTCGTGCGGCGGCGGCGTTGCGATGAGCCAGGACCGGAGTGTTCTGAAAATGCGATAAAATCTGGTTGGCGCAGACAGTCACCGAAAAATAACGCTCCAGCAATTGACGGGCATTCGCTCCGACGCGACGGCGATAGAGGGAATCGTTCGCCATTTTGAGGGCGTTTTCGTAGAGTGTTTGATCGTCGCCATTCACACTGCACAGCCCGGCTACATTTTCTTCCAGCATCTCGCCCAGATCATTGCCCGGATTGATGCTGCCCAGAATCGGCAGGGAAGCGGACATATAACCTAAAATTTTGCCGGGATAATTCTGTGTTTTCATGCGCCGATCCAGCGAAATCAGCCCGACATCAAATTCCGCCAGCAGTGCGTGATATTCCTCCTGTCCAACGGCAGGCAGGAGGCGAATATTGGACAGGTTCTTAGCCCTGATGAGTTCCTGCAAACGCACTACTTCTGTACCCGCGCCGACCAGCAGAAAATAAACCTGGGTTTCCTCGCGCAGTCTTTCGGCCAGACGAATAATATTGTCCATGTCCTGGGCGACGCCAATGTTGCCGCCGTAAAAAAAGACGACTTTGTCCTGTAAACCAAGCTGTTCGCGGTACTGTCGGGAACGCGGTTTTTCCTGCGCTGTCGTCGTCCAGTTGTAAAGCACTTCGAGCTGGTAATTTTTATGCGGCAACTGTTCGGCAAAATATTTCAGATTCGCAGGAGACTGCACGCCGATGATGCTGGCGGCGGCGTATTGTCGTAATTCCATCCAGCGGAAGTAAGCCCAGACCAATCCCTTTTTCAGAACGCCCATATCCACAACCCATTGCGGGAAAATATCACGCAAAACCAGATAAGCAGGGCAATTCCACAAGGCTTTCAATTTGCTAACCAGTGGTCCGAAAAAGATTGTTGGTGAATAAAAAATCACCAGTTCGCAGGGATTTTCCTGGAAGAATTTTTTCCCTTTGCGCCAGAGCGTGGTTGAAAGCCGGATTTCACGCCAGGCTCTTGGGATGCGGGAAGCTCCCTTAATCTGACCTGTCCTGACCCGCGCAATTTGCAGGCCATCTTCCCAGGTTACTTCCAAATCATGCGAAATAGTTTCAGACGGTGTCAGGATAACGACTTCGTGACCCTGATGCTGAAATTCCCTGCCCAAATCGTGAATCAGCTTGGCACTGGCTTCAGAACTTGGCAGGTAATAAACTCCAATAATCAAAATGCGCACATCGTCTCCTCAAAGAAAAATTGCCTGCTGATTTGTGGCTCCAGAATCATTTTTATTAACGCTCATTCGCAGCCTGCGCTGCTGAAGCTTTCCTTGCCTGCCAGCCCTGTTCTGCCAGATCAGGCACGCGGTAACCCAACAGCAACCGACAAACTGTCGCGGCGACGTGTTCCGCCAGATATTCAACGGGTGGTTGCCAGGAGTGAGCCTGGCCGGTGACGAGTGACGTTAAATTAAGAATGCTCTCAGCTTCACAACCCGATAGCACATTAGAACCGCATTCAATTGTTTCCGGTCGTTCCGTTACATCTCGAATGGTGACGGTCGGCGTGCCAAAAATGCAGCCTTCTTCCTGCACCGTCCCGCTATCTGAAATCAGGCAAAACGCGGTTTGTTCGAGTTTTACAAAATCAAAGAAACCGAACGGCTCAACAAAATGCAGACCGCTGTCATCAAAGATAAAACGATGCTGCTCCAGCTTTGAACGTGTGCGCGGATGCAGCGAACAAATGACCGGATAATTATATTGTTTGTGCAACGCTGACAGCCCTTTCAGCAAACTGGTCAGGCGTTCGACCACATCAACATTTTCGGCACGGTGCATTGTGACCAGAAAGAATTTTCGTTCTTCCAATTGCAAATCTTTCAGCACCGTGCTGGCGTTAATGCGATCAGCATAATGATCTATGACTTCTTTGATCGGATTGCCCGTGACAAAAACCCGGTCGCTGGCGATGCCTTCGCGCAGCAGATTTTCGCGGCTGCGATTGGTATACGGCATCAACACGGTGCTGGAATGATCAATGACCCGCCGATTTACTTCTTCCGGGACGCGGTCATCAAAACAGCGATTGCCCGCTTCCATGTGATACACCGGAATCCCCAGCCGCCGCGCCACGAGCGCCGTCAAACCGCTATTTGTATCGCCCAGAATCAGGAGCCGATCCGGGTGATGCGCCAGCAGGAGCGGTTCAATTTGTGCCATCATTTTCCCCACCTGGTCGCCAAAGCCAGTGCCACGTGTGTCTAAACAAACATCAGGTTCGCGCAAGCCCAGTTCCCGAAAAAACAATCCGTTCAGGCGGTCATCGTAATTTTGTCCGGTGTGAACCAGCACATGATCGGCGTGCTGATCCAGCCAGCGAATGATGAGGCTCAGACGAATAATTTCCGGCCTGGTGCCGAGGACGGTCATGATTTTCATCGCAACATCTCCACCATTTCCGGTGCGTGATTCTCGACCATTAAATTGCGTGCTTGTAATAAGGCCGCAGTTTCGCTGAGCGACATCACGCTATCTGCCGAACTATATTCACTGGTGAGGCAGCCTGAACCATTTGCATCTTCACAAATTTCCGGCAGCATCGGCTTGATCGCAAAATAGCGGTTGTATTCTACTGTACGATACGCTTCTTCTTCACTGACCAGAATTTCATGAATCTTTTCGCCGGGTCGGATGCCCGTAAATTTCACTTCGATTGGACGCCCATCAATCAACGCCAGAGCGATATTGGTCACGAGCGCCGAGGTTGTTTTGGGAATCCATGTTTCTCCCGGTTCGGCATCTTTCATCGCCGCAAAAACAATGTCTACTGCTTCATCAAGACTGAGCAAAAAGCGCGTCATATCCGGCGTCGTAATTGTAAGCGGCCCGCCGGCGCGAATCTGTTCGTGGAAGAAAGGGATCACCGAACCACGCGAAGCCAGCACGTTCCCGTAACGCACACAAATAAACCGCGTGTTCGGGCAGGACAAATTGGCCTGAATGAAAACCCGCTCCTGTAATGCTTTGGTCATGCCCATCACATTGATTGGCTTGCAGGCTTTGTCCGTAGAAATTCCCACGACGAATTCAATCGGCAAATTGTATTGCCGGATCGCCCGCACAATATTTTCCGGCCCTTCAATATTTGTCCGTACCGCTTCATACGGAAAATATTCACAGGTCGGAACTTGTTTGAGCGCTGCCGCATTGATTACTACGTCCGCGTCTCTCAGCGTTTCCGCCACGCTGTGAAAATCGCGGATGTCACCAATGCGAAATTCCAGCTTGCGCTGAAAATTATTGTAGATAACTTCGTCGGTTGCTGCTGCACTGCGCCGATATTCAAGGCGCATAAAATGTTGCTTGGCTTCATCGCGTGAGAAAATGATGATTTTCGCCGGATCGCCCATTTCGCCACTAAGCAACCGACGAACCAGCACTTTGCCCAATGATCCTGTTCCGCCCGTAATCAGCACTCGTTTGCCTGTTAATAATTGCATTTTCGGTTCTCCATTCTTGATAAGGGGTCGTGTCCGCCGCCAGTTGCGCCACCAGTTCCGGCCAGGCGGGCGCGTGATAGCCCGTCGCCTGTTGGAATTTGTGGCCCAGCATACTGCGATCACACACAAAGATTTCGTCAGGGATAATGTCAACCTGCAGCTCCCACGCAGCACGGAGCAGGCACAGTAAATCGTATTTTGAAATGGTCTGTCCGGTGACCTGATAAAGGCCGGACAAATGAGGATGATGTTCGATCAAATTAGCGACCACCTCCGCTAAATAGTTGGTCGTGACGCCAGAGTACAAAGCGTGTTTGAAGCCTCGCACAGTTGTTCCATCCTGGCTCAGAAACCAGTCCAGCAGGGATTTGTGATGAGTTAGCTCGCGCCCAATAATGGAAGTCCTGAGCGTAATGGCATTGTCGGTTGCGACTTCGCCCAGATATTTAGTTTTGCCGTACAGGTCTTTGGCATCAGATTCATCTTCTTCGGTGTAATTACCGCGCTCACCGCTGAACACACAGTCGGTGCTGAAATGAATCAGCCGCCCGCCCCATTCGCTGCACACTTCGGCTAAGCGATGCGGCAAAAGCGCATTAATTTTTATGCTGGGAACTGCCGCCTTCGCTTCTGTGCGCTGCTTAATGACACCGATGCAATTCACAATCACATCCGGTTCACAGCGTCGTAAGGTTGCCGCCAGCGCCGGAAAATTTTCGGCATCCACAAACGCCATTACATTGCCGTTTTGCAGGAGACTGATGTTTGTCAGCCTGCCTTCATGCAACGCTCCATGAATCGTGCCGATTGTGTTGCTAAACCGTGTGCGCAAGGTCTGAAACATTTTATGTCCCAGCATGCCCGTCGCACCGAGTACTAAAATTTTCATAATCTTTCTCGTTGTGTAGTTACGTTTTTGAGGGAGGTTATTTTATTTTGCTGCCAAGCCTGTTCAGTTCTGCGAATTCAGGCGTTGGTACGGATCTGTGCGAAAGCGTCTGCCCGGCAACCTCTGCAAGGTATGAAAACGTTTCGTGCGCACAGCGTTCCCACGAATAGGCTTGTACACGTTCGTAAGCCACGCTGGCAGCTTGTGTGCGCCAAACATGATTGCTAACTACGCTGCGAACCGCCAGCGCGATGCTTTCTGGCTTCACCGGGTCAAAATAAATTCCGGCGTCTCCCAATGCTTCCGGCATCGGGCCATAACTTGAACTGGCAATGGGCAATCCTGCTGCCATGGCTTCTAGTAAAATGTTCGGCAACGTCTCGCAACTCGAGGCAAAAACGAAACCATCCGACTGATGATAGGCTTCTAATAGCTTTGTATACGCCAGATGACCGTAATAATGAATAAAAGCGCCATCCCTATCCACTCGATTGATAGTGGCTAATAAGCGGCGCAAACGTATCGGGCTTTCCGGCGCTCCAATTAAATCCAGGCTCACGGGCAATCCTTCGCTCCGCAATTGCGCGACGGCTTTGACTACATTCGAGTGATGTTTGTAAGGCTCCAGCTTCGAAACGTAGAGTAACTTAAATGGGTTTTCGAAAGAATATTCCGGCAACGGTTTTTGAAAGCGTGGGCGCTGAAAGAAATCCTGATTAATCCCGTATGGAATAATTGGATATTGTCCGTTGATCCCCGTTGCTTCTTTTACCAATGAACGGGAATATTGCGTCATAAAGATCGCCCCGTTAGCGCGACGAAAGCTGCTGATTTGCGCCAGCCGTATTAATAAATATTTAGCTGATAGCCTTGAGAATCCATAGCGGCGTAACTCAACAAATTCAAACGGCAGCATATTTTGTGAAAGCACAACGAAAGGTCTGAAGGCACCGTAAAAAATGCCACCAGGTACTAAGAGACAGTCACAATGTGCTTGTGCAATCTGCGGTAATTTTCTTGCCTGCCAATAAGTACGCACGGACAAACTCTGATCCAGCAAAGGATCATGCTGGCATTCTAACCAGGGTCGTGTCGGTAGTCGTTCGAGCGTAGTTCGTCCACCCCAGACTACGATTTTATCAATGCCATACTCCTGTGGTTGGGCAGCTTGAAGAATATTAATAATGTGCCCAATTCCTCCGCCATCACGAATGTTGGAAGCATCTATACCTAAACGCATTTGTAACCTCTTCTTCCCTGCTTTGCTGTGCCTGTATTATCTGTCACATAGTCTTCGGGAGAGTATTTCTACTGTCTTTTCACTGTCGGCGTATTACTACTGGTAATGTTCGCTTTCGTTCCCAGAGCTATCGAAAATAAGCAGGCTTAAAACTGGAAGTAAATAAACGGAATATCAGTTAATGGCCATAAAATAAAAAGAAAGATACCCAGCGTCGCATAACTAAGTACCCGTTGCGCCGGAGTCAGATTATTTAAAACCTTATCGTATCCACCTGTTTTGGCTGAAACAATCTGACTAGTCCAAAATATTATCAGCAAAAATATTGTGGTAAAGGGTCGTGTCTGACCAAAACCCATCCCGCCAACGGATAAGTTGAAATCAAATAACAGGTATTTCTTAACGCAGTAAATCAGGTCAGGGACGCTGGTAATATAAAATAGTATCCATCCCATAAAGACAAAATATTGAGTTATTAGTACGCTGGCTATTGTCCCGCCAGGGCTGCCTAAAAGGGTCTGGAGACGAGGGCTTTTCTGAAGCTGCTTTACTAACATTTTATGGACGACAAGCAGCCCACCCTGATACCCGCCCCAAATCACGAAATTCCACGCTGCGCCGTGCCAAAGCCCTCCCAGCACCATCGTAATCATTAGATTTACATGCCCCTTACCCGTTCGACTCCCACCCAGAGGGATATAAAGATAATCTCTCAGCCAGGTGGACAAGCTAATATGCCAGCGATGCCAGAACTCCTGAATATTTTGGGCAAAATATGGCCTGTTAAAATTGATGGGAAGGTCAATCCCTATAATTTTAGATATTCCACGCCCCATATCTGTATACCCGGAAAAGTCACAATAGATTCTGACCCCAAATGCGAGTGTGGCAATCATAATAACCAGGCTTGACTGACCTTGTGGCTTACTAAGTATACTATCAGAAAAGAGCGCGAGATTATCAGCCATCAATACTTTCTTAAAAAGTCCGACGAGAAATAAATGGGCACCATTTTGAAAATTTGCCTTAGTTATCGTTAGCTTTTTTGTTATCTGCGGCAGGAAGTCCCAGGGACGTAAAATAGGGCCTGCCACGAGATGCGGAAAATAGGCCAGATAAAGTGCAAATTCAATTAAATTATTACAGGGTTTACATTTTCCTTTGTATACATCAACCGCGTAACTAATTGCTTCAAACGTATAAAAACTAATCCCCACAGGTAAGATTATATTTAATACAGGTAATGAATGTTTTATTCCTGCGAAGGCAAAAAGGTCATTAAACGACCCAATAAAAAAGTTGTAATACTTGAACCACGCAAGCATTCCCAAATCTACTGTAAGGCTTGTCAGTAACCATCGCTTTCGAATAACGGGGCTGATACTTTTATAGATTTGTTTAGCGGAAAAGAAATCCCATAAGGTCGAAAAAAGAATAGGTGCAAGTAATAATACGTTCCACCAGGCATAGAACACATAACTGGCTATTAATAATATTGCTATTTGCGTTTTGCGCTGCTTTAGAACAGATAAAAAAACCAGAACAAGCAGGAAAAAGATTAAAAATTCTTGAGTCTGAAATAGCACACCTGTACCTGGATAAATTACAGCAATTATTGTGCGGTATAATTCGGGTGTAAAGACTTCAGGTCTATGGCAAGATTAGTTGACAGCTTAGCTCGGCCTTCAACGTTAGGATGCAAAGCATCGGCAAAGTCGCTGTCGGTCAATAACTTTGAATAATCTTTATATCTGCACTGATATTCGTGCGCGAACTGGTTTAAGGTTAAATCAATTCTTTCGGTTAACGCGACAGATAAGCTACTTAAAATATGTGGATGAACAGGCCATAACACGACCATTACCTCTATGTTACTAGCGCGTAACGAGCTAATCAAAACCTGAAGCGCCTTGATATTTCTGTTCTTACTGTTAAAGCTCAAGCGTTGCGCTTTTTCAATTGCACTATTCAGGATTCTTTCCTTTGTCTCACTGGTTAAATTGGATTTTAACATCCAGGGCGCTTTAAAATTAGTCGTAATCCCTTCTGTCCGCAGCCCTTTTCGTGCCATTTCCCGGAATTTGCTTTCAGTAAAGAAGAGCGGAAGCGATCTACAGCCGATCAAGTATCTTAGGTAATCAGACTCAATGATTGCTTTTTCATTTGGCAGTAAAATATTTGCTAATAATTCCTTCTTTACCAGCTTATCCATTCTTGTGACTATATTTGTTGCTCGATAAGCCTGCAACTTCTCAAAATCAATGCTCTCTTTATCATCTGCACTGATACCAATACTCATTGCATCAACGCCAATCACTGCAATTTGAGGCTTGCCAGTTTTAAGTGCCGGTTCAAGCATAAGAGCTTCAACTGGGGTTAAGCCTACGACACCTAAATTATATGAAGCTGTTCCGTTATCAAGAACTGTATCTAAAATGTCGGCATCTATCCCTTCAACCGCAATACTTGAACCGATAACTAAATTAGCAGGCTTGTGCGCTGAACTCCCTAATAATGAACAAAATTTATAGATCTCTATTACTCTCTTTGCATCTGATGAAAATAGTAAGGACTTGCTAACCACTATATTCATTATCACTAAATATAAGAGTAGCGAAAGAGTTGCTCCGATTATTAGCTCCAAGCAGGCTCTGCTCCAGGCAAGCTCCTTCCAATTTCTCATTGTGGCCTTTTCACGTCAGGCGCCTCGTATAAATCTTTGCGCCCAACCCCCTGCCTGACGACGTTGCGTAAGAGCGTCCTCATCTCGCTATCAACCATCGTAATTGCGCGCCGCAGGTGTTGTTCAGGCCGCGCCTTGAAATAGGTAATATTAAAATACTCTTCATTGCCGGGCGGATGGGGAGAGAAGTAATAGTTGGAAATGCAACAACGTCGTCCGACAATCTTCACGTGATTGACAGAATGCCAGGAACTGGCGTGCGTTTCCATAATCACTAAGCGGTTAAAAAGACTGGGAATTTCCACTCGCTCCTTTACCTGCTCATCCCATAATTCCAGGTTTCCTCCGTTTTCAGGCTGCCAATTGGGGGTCACGTAATACAGCAGATTCAAAACCCGATAAAATTGCCGCTCTGAATCATGCGAATTATCTATGTGAGGATTCAAAAAATGACCTTGTTCCATTGTGCTGATGCCGCCCGCGTAGAGTTTCGGATCACCGATGAAGTCCCGCATCCCGGTAATAAGCTCAACCTGCCGGATTATTTCAGGCGCTTGAAACGCGAATGTCGCAGCGGCAATCAGTGGGTCCATTTTATCCAGCGCTTTTGACGTGTACTTGCGCTCGCGAAAACTAGCGAGCAAGCGCATTTGTGCCACGCCTGGAAAAGCCGCAAAGATTTGTTGTGCCAGGGATTCCGGCAAAACATTGTCAATGATCACGTAACGAGCAGCCACGGAACCAGATTGCTGAAATTCGATCCGTAATCTTTCAATCTGTGGTTGCACGCGCGCAAAAATCAATCCTGATATGTCTTCATCCTTCATGCTTCCTCTCAGTCCATGACCACCCACACGATAATGGGATGAGGGGCAATATCGTGTGGGTCAATTAATGTTTGATAAAACAGGTCGGCGGAAAAAACCGTCAGGCTTTTTCGCTAGTTTTTCCGCAAGGATACGTTCCCTGCAATGGAAGTAATTTTCAGTTCCTGTGACCCATCGCCGACTACCCCACGGGCCAAAGAGCCGGGGCTAAGTGCATTTTTCTCAATCGTCAACGGAAAGTCGGTTGTGAGCGTTCCCACCACGGTGAACATTTCTACTGTCGCGCCCAAAGTTTCCGGCATGCGTACATTCACGTTGCCACTGATGGAACTGAATTCCAATTGATTTGCATTGAGATTTTCGAGGCGCACCAGATCAATAAAAATATTGCCGCTGATTGATTTGGCAATGAGTGCACCACGCGTTTGGGCGGTTGTGCCTTCGCGGGCGACACCGCGCCGACCGCGCACCTGAGCAAAGACAGCTTCGCGTGTGTCGCCCTGACGCGCCCCGGCAACAGGGTTGGGTGTTTGGGTAATCTTTACATCACCGCTCAAGGACGAAGCCGTAATGGCTCCGACAAACTTATTTACGCGGACGTTGCCGCTGATGGAATCGGCGTGCAGCATGCCAATGATTTCTTCAATCGCAACATTGCCGCTTGCCGATGAAAACGCATCGTAATCATAATTCGTATTGCGTGGCACAAGTACTTCAAAGCGAACACTCGCATCGCAACTACATTCCTGCGGATAATTGACGGACACATCCACCTTGTCAGCAGTGCTGGCATCCACAATACTCACAAGATTACGATCACGACCTTCTTTGAAGCCCGTCACTATAATGGTCGTACCGTCATACCCTTTGACTGAAACATCTCCGACGACGGTTTTGACACTGACGCGATTTCCCTGTGCCAGCGCATACGATTTTTGAAAATCCTGCCCGAAGCTGACAACCGTCAAAAAACTCAAACACAAAATTGTTAATGTCACCTGCCAACTATTTCGATTCATCATAATGTCTCCTTTTCGGTAAAAGCTTTATGTCCACGCCCCAGTCTGCCAGCTTGCTGACGAAACATTAACCATAGAGTGTCTTCCTGCTTGCCGGCTGAATTGCTCTGTTGCGTAACGAAAGTTGAAGTAAAGTAAATCCTCGACAGATCAGGGATTAGTGATCGCCCCGATCCGCCCGAAAGTTGTTTCGATCATTTCCCGAAAAGCCTGGCGCAAAACATCAGCGCGAAAGTTTTGCGCTCTGGCAAAACCAGCCTGTTGTAATTGCGTCGCCAATGCGGGATTGGTAGCTAATTTTAAAATGCCTGCGGCGAGCGCCGGCGCGTCCCCTGGCGCCACAAGCAAGCCATGCACATTGTTCGTAATCACACCGGGAATACCGCCGACCGCGCTGGCCACAGTTGGTAACGAGTGCGCTAACGCTTCCAGCAAAGCCTGCGCAATTCCTTCTGTCAGCGAAGGCAGGACGAAAATATCAGCCTCTCGATAAAGGCGAGATAATTCCGGGCCGTTCGGGACATAGCCCAAAAACTTGCTGTTGTACGCCAGCCCTGATGCCTGGGCGAGTTGTTCCAGTGATGCACGTGCGGGGCCATCGCCCACACACCACCATTCAATTTCCAGCCCTTGCGCCGCCAGAATCCGCAGCGCCTGCAACAACACGTCCAGCCCCTTTAACGGTTCCAGGCGTGCAACCGTGAGAATGCGCAATGGTGTATGAAACGCCTTTTCCTGCCGCACAAAAAACATGTCGGCGGTGAGGGTGCTATGCACCTTGTCGCTTTTCGTGATGCCATTGATTTGCGCGGCATGTTTCGCTAACAATTCCTGCCCCTGAAAAAGGGCGAGGTCCGCGCCCGCTACCACCGTGCCTTCCATCCAATCCGCCAGCGCAGCTTTGCAGCGCACCAGCAGATTCGCACTTTGATTAAGCCGTAAGTTGTAACCCCAGTTTCCCAGCACGCGGACAAAATATTTTTGTCCGCGCAACCGACAAACCAGCGCCGCCAAAAAACCAATTTGATTTGGCATATCTATGCAAATAACATCTGGTTTGATGAGCGTTTGCCAATAGGTTCGGAGCTGTCCCAGACTATCCCCGAATTTGCTGCCTTTGAGTGGTAGCGGGCAAATTTTAAGATGCGGCAAATCATATTTTCGTGTGCAATCGCGGGCCCGCTCCTGATCGGCATCATCCACCAGGAAGCAATAAAATGTTACCTCTGGAAACATGCGCATCAGGCCCTCGTGCAAGCGCAGATAAAATGACGGACCGAAATATTCTCCGTCGCGCTGCACCAGAAAGATGCCGTTGGAAACAAAGCCTAAATGTTGTAATTGCTTTTTCGACATCAGGTTTCACCAAAGCTGTTGTTGCGATAAGTGACGCGCTGCCACAAGGCACGTTGTGCCAGGCGGCGCTGCAACGCGTAATACACGGCAATCAGCAAGACGAAGACAAGCAGGACACGTTCCACATTCATCAGCAAAATGTCCGGTGGTGCATAAATCGTCATCAACGCTGGTAAACCCGCCAGATAAAAAGCCAGCGACTTGAACAATAACGACGGGGCCAGCAACAACGAATTAAGCAAATACAAATGCAATGCGTTACACAAAACCATTATCACTAAACCAAAATATCCAAACTGCCAAACCGTAATGGAGGCAGGGCTGATGTTGACGTTACCCGCTTCTTCGCTCATTCCCATTTGCACCGCGACCACCCGCGTTGGATACCCGCGAATCGTTCCGTCAAAGCTGCCAGGAATGGGTTTACCTGGCAGGATCGCACGCGGCACCATCGCTAAGAGTGCGCCAATATACGGTTGGATTCCCGCGCGACCTGCGCCCATTCGCTCAACCAGAATGGCGCCGGTTGAGAAGCTGTCAAATTTTGTGACAATATTTGCCGCCATCTCAGTCACCAGATTTTGCTCAGCGGCTTTGGTCGAACTTGTTAACAGATCATCCAGTTTCAAGCGGTCACCATCGCGCGTCTGTCCAATCGCGACAGCCAGGATACTCCCCAGCACAACAGTGCCTAATGCACCGAGGCCGACGATCATCACCTTTTGCCGGGGCGCCCAGGGTTGCGCCTGACAATAAAGCGTCAATAAAAAAAATGGTTGTAACATCACGATGCGTGAACCGGAGGGAGCCTGCAAGGCCACAGTGATTAAGGCCCAGACCGCCAGCGCAAGCAATAACCACTTCATTTTTTGCTCACGTGGCCAAACATACACAAAACAAGCGCAGCAAAAACAACTGAGAATAACCTGGAGGAACGCGATACTCCCTAAATTGTTAAATGTCTCAGAACCTTCGGAAAGATAGAAAAACGCGTTTTGATCAAAGTACGAACTGCCCATGAAAATGCTTGCCAAAACCGCGGTGAGCAGTGAAAAGCCGATGGAGCAAAGGACGCCGCACAACGCACCTTTCGGTGTCACGTGAATCGCCGTCAACCGATTGTTCACAATGAAATTGAAATACGGTTGCGGCACGAGCAAAAAGGCCATGGTGAACAATAAGGTGGCGCTTTCAAGCACCGCAAAAAATAAAAACTGGCTGTAATCCACATAGGCATAGACAGGCAACTGTCCGTGAAATAAAACTGTCAGCACGACTGGCAGGGTGAACCACATCAAAATCAAAAAGAGCAGCAACGTCGCCAGCAGCGGTGACACTTTTGGGTTGCGCCTGACAGCCACGACCATCAACAGCAACGCGAGTTGTAAGAGTAATGCGAGTAATTCCATAAACAACCAGGTCTTATTTCCAACCCCACGCCAGTTGTTTGCAACGGGCAATACCTGTCTCGCAAGCCTTGCGTTCGGTTTCATCACAAACCCAGAAAACTCCGACAAGGCTAATTAGCGCCAATAAAATCAAGGCGGCGAGAAAAAGAGTAAGCCCCGAAAACACTGCCGGCAAAATCATTGCCAGCAGATAACTGCCCACTGTCAGCAGTGCAGGTCGCCCCATGGTGTGCAGCTTGACGCCCAGGAAAAAATGTAAGTAGCCGCCCAGCAGGAAGAAATACAAAACGTAAGAAACGCCAAACGTAATTGCCGCGCCGATTGCGCCCCAGCGCGGAATCAACAACCCTGCGCCACTCGCAAAAATAATCGCCCAGCCCAGGGTAATCGCACATCCCGACCAGATTTTTCCGGCTGCCGCGAGGATGGCATTCAATAAACCGACGATAGCCATAAACAATCCGGCGAGGCTCATCAAAAAAGCTGCGGGGGCCGCCGCCAGATATTTGCCACCGTAAAAAAGCTCAATTAAAACGGGGCTGAAAAGCGCACAGCCGAGGGCAATTGGCAAAGTCAGAAACCAGATGCCGCGCAGGCTGCGACGCACGAGTTCATTAAATCGTTCTTGATCGTTGGAAGCATGCGCTTCGGTCAGAAAGGTTAGCGCCGGAACATAAAAGTTAAATGGTGCGAGTGAAATTAATTGCGCCAGGCCATAGGCCGCACTGAATAACCCCGCCTGCGCAAATCCGTGAACGCGTGCGACCAGCGTATTTGCCCACCAGTAACACGGTGCATTGAGCAGAGTGATGACAAACGCAGGCAACATAAAAGCTCCAATCACGCGCCAGCTTTCGCTTGAAAAATCAGGGCGTATCAGATGGGGAAAGCGCTCGCGTGCCGTGTTGGAAACACGTCGCACGAGCCACAGCAAACTCGCTCCGCCAGCCAGCAACTGACTCGCCAGTGCACCCCACAAGCCCCAGAAAGATGCGCCAATACATGCCAGCACAATCAGCAGCAGGCTGCGCACCAGCATCGCGGAATTATAGGCCTTAAAATCCTGGACGCCAGCGGCAACACTCGAAGCCAGATTCAACAGCGTCAGCACAAAAATCAGCACCGCACAAAAACGAAAGAAATTTGTCAGTGTGGGATCGTGATAAATCTTTGCTGCGACCAGTGGCGCACCCGCCAGAAAACTCAAACAAACAATTGCCGCAACCACAAAGGTAAGCGTCAGCACATTCGCCAGAATCGCTCCACCCCGGACGCGATCACTCACATAATATTGTGGCAATAATTTGTGCAGCGCCGAATTTTGCCCCATGTGAAACAGGCTGGCAACAAGTGCTGTCAGCCCTGTAATGATGGCGTAAATACCAAAATCGTGCGGCCCCAAAAATCGTGCGAGCAACATCGGCACCAGGCCGCCAATCACCAGACTCCCGCCACCACGCAAGACGGAATCCAGCGCCGCCCGCCAATATCGCTGCCCCAAATCTTCGCGTAGGGAACTGCTGATTGTGCCAGGCGTTGCAATGTCCGTCACTATTATTCTGCTTCTCCCTGATGCTGCCAGCTTCATTTTTTTACCAAACTCAAAGTTCACTAAATAAAATTCTGTCAGCTTTTTTAAGACTAACTCTGTGATCTGGTGTTAGCTGTGTTTGCCGTTAGTACCGTTGTATCCGTTCCCATTACCGTTATCGGAAGAGCTTGTGAAAGGAAGATGTAAAGCTGTCAGCAAAGCTGTTTGCACCTCGGCAGGAAGCGAAGCTTGAACTGCAAGCTGGCGCAGTTCCGCCGTATATTCTTTCTGCTGACTTAACGCAAGTAATGAAATCACGGCGATGCGGACATCGTTATTTTCATGCTCATTGATGGTCCGCAACAGGGGGCGGGCTTCGCCTGCTTTCATCATCAAAAGCAACAGGGCTAAGGCTTCATAGTACTTCTCATCACCGCTGGCAAGCTGTTCTATCGCTTCCTCCGCGAGACCTGAAGAGGCAATGGCGGTTCCGATTTTATGTGCGCTTTCCGGGGGCGACTGGCGTAAAGCACGCGCAAACGCTTCGGCACGGTTGGCACTAAATTGACCGAGCGCACGTGCGGCCTCGTCACGCACTTGTGGTGACGGATCATCAAAAGCGGCACAAATTGCACGGAAGCGGTCTTCCTGCTCCGCCCACTCACCAGACCTGGCGGCAGCCAGCGGGGCTTCATTTAATGAAGCTTGTGCTGCGGCCAGTGCTTCATACGCTGGAGTGTAGTCCCCGCCCGGTTCCGACGGCGGAATAATTTCAGCGTGAATGATCTTGTTGTCAATTCCCTTAACCTGATCTTCCGCGTGCTGATAATAACCTTCGTAATAATGTCCCTGATGACGAATGTCGGCGTGATTCAGGATGACACCAAAGATTTTCGCCCCTGCGCTGGCCAGTAAATTCAATGAATGACGCACCGTTTTATATTGCGTCTTGCCACTGTGAATCACCATCAAAATGCCGTCCGCGAGGGATGAAAGCAAAACGGAATCAGTGAAGGAGGCGGACGGCGGCGAATCAATGATGATATGGGTGAAGTGGGCTTCCAGCACACCAAGCAAATTGCGCATTTGTTTTGAGCCTAATAATTCCGCCGGATTGGGCGGTACCGGCCCAGCCGTCAGCAGGTGCAAACGCGTATTACTATATTGCTTCACCATCCGCAAAATTTGCGTTTCATTGGGATTGTTAACCAGGCACGTACTCAGTCCCTGTTGCCGTGACATGCCAAAAATTGAATGCAGGCGTGGGCGCCGCAAATCCGCATCAATAATCAAGACGCGGGCGCCAATTTGCGCCAGACAAAAAGCCAGATTCACCGCCGTGGTCGTTTTTCCTTCGCCTGGCAGACTGGACGTGACGAGCAATGTTTTCGGCGGCTGTCCCGGCGTCGAAAGCAGCACAGCGGTTCGCAATTGCCGATAACTTTCGGCTAAGGCGGAATGCGTATCGGCGGTAAATAATCTTTCGGGTTCAAATTTCAGATGACGTAATTCTGCGGCGGCGGGAATAGAAACCAGCGCGGGAAGCTGCAACATCTTTTCCGCCTCGTCGCTGGAACTAATCGTGTCGTTGAGGTATTCCAGAAACAGCGCCAGCCCCACGCTCGCCCCCAGCGAGAAAAAGAACGCCAGCACGATTCCCTGCCAGCGTCGCGGACCAACCGGTTTGTCCGGCGCAATGGCATAGTCAATGACGTGAATGTTATTGCGCAGCCCTGCCAGCACTACGTCATTTTCTTTGTAGCGTTGCGTCAACCCCTCAAGTAAATTTTTGCTGGTCTCAACTTCCTGTTGAATGATGCGGTAATTGATCGCCGCTTCATTTTGTGTCAGCGTGTCACCGCGTTGTTGATCAAAGGATTTTTTCAACGATTGTTCCGTCGCCAGGGCCTGGCGGTATTGTGTTTCCTGATTGGTCAGCAGTACTGCCGTGGAACGATTGCGTGCGTTGCGAACTTCATTTTCGAGCGTCGCAATTTGTTGGGTCACTTCTTTAACTTCGGGCCATTCTTCGGTGTTTTCGATGAGTAACTGGGCGCGGTGCTGACGAAATTCTGCCAGCTTCGTTTCAATATCAACAATCTTTTTTCCGCCACTTTCTTCCGCTAACGCACTGGCTGCGCCGGGTGCTAACGCCGCGCGATACGAGGCTTCCGCGATTTTGCGCTTATTTTCAGCTTCAAGTAATTGCTTATTCAGCACGGTCAAACGCTCGACCACCATATTCTGATCGGCATTCAATGACAGAATCTGATGTCCGCGTGCATAATTCATCAAACGTTCTTCGCCGTTGCGAATTGACGCCTGCAACTCGGCAATGCGTTTTTGCAGGAAATCGCCGGTGGTCACATTTGTCTCGGTGCGTCGCTCTAAATTCAGTAACTTGAATGTCTCAACAATCCCGTTGACAACTTTCGCCGCAATTTCCGGTTCAGGATGCTGGTACTGAATCTCAATCAAACGGGTGTTATCGCGGGCGTAGCCTAACCGCCTTTCGACAACCGGATCCACGCGCAATTCGTCGGAAACGTCTTTGACAAACGGGGCGAGCCGTTTTGCTTCTACCGCGTCACCCTGGGTGTTTTCGCTGGGTAATATATCGGTCGTTTTTGCTTCCGTTTTTGCTTTCTCGGCATTGCCACCCAGCGCCCCCTGCAACGCTGCCCACCATTTTGTCCGCCCCGCCATCGCATCAGGGCGCGGGAAGGCCGTGTTATGCTCAAGATCAAGTGTTTTCACCATGCGGCGCAACAATCCCTGACTGGTTAGGATACGCAGTTGCGTGTTGAAATACGCGGGATCGTTGGTCGCGCCATTCACAATTACAGGATTTTTTGACGCCGCTCCCTGCACCGGGTTCAGGTCTTCGAGGTCTACCAAAACAAGCGCCTGCGCTTCATAAATATTCGGTTTGCGTACCAGATAAACCGTCACTAATGCGGTCACCAAAACCGTCAGGCCAGTCACCAGCCACCAGTGCTTGCGAATGTTTCCCCAGTAATCCCGCAAATGCGGGCGGCTTGCGGCTTCAAATTCTGAGCGCTGCTCAGCAGGCAGTGCGGCTGGGCGCGTCAAGGCAGAAGGATTTTTTAGTTCCAGCATTTTAATTCCATTTCGTTAATTTTGATGAAAGTGAATTCGTCAGGATGAAAGGGTTGCAGGCTTAGCGCAGAACATAAATTGGCAGATTGCTCAACGCCGGCCCCATCGCGTTATAAATATTGCGGATAAATCGTTTGCTGCCAGAAACATTGACTTCGACAATGTCGCCGGGCTGTAATAATAAGTCAGTACTTTTTTTGCGGACAATATCGCGCAAATTAACAATCAGTTCCATTTTTTCTGACTCTCCGGCAACTTTGCGAATGACGCGAATCCGATCCGTTTTTGTATCTGGCAGCGCTCCGCCCGCCATCGCAATTGCTTCTGAGACGGTGGTTGGCTCGCGTAAGGGAATCGTCGCAGGTTTGAAAACATTGCCGACAACGAAAATCTGCTCGGCTTCAGGAACACTGATAATGTCACCCGGTTGCACATACGGATTTGCCTTCCCATCACCTTGTAACGTCTCAGTCAAATTAAAAATATCGTAATCGGCGCTTTCTTCCCGCTCCGACAAAACACCACCAGGCAAGTCCTGGGTCGCGCCCTGACAAGTAAAGTGCCGTCCGACGTGAGCAATCTGAATGCGCTTGCCCGATTTTTGGGTTGGCCCACCCGCCGAGGAAATCAATTCCAA
>JAYSTY010000248.1:0-3154 GCA_043719385.1 Blastocatellia bacterium
CGAACGGCAACCCAAACGGTGACCCCGACGCAGGCAATATGCCGCGCCTTGATCCCAACACGAATCGCGGTCTCGTTTCGGATGTTTGCCTGAAACGCAAAGTCAGAAATTACATCGCGGAATTTGCGCCGCCACGCAACGGCAACGGCTACAACATTTTGATTAAGCAAGGCGCAGTCATTAACCGCGAATTGGATAATGGAGTGCAAAAAGGCGGCGAAGAATTCGGGCATATCAAAGACAAAGCTGAAGCTGCGATGAAGTGGGTTTGTCGTGAATTCTTTGATGTCCGCGCTTTCGGCGGCGTGTTGTCAACTGGCAATGAGGTGATGAAAGGCTCGGCATTTGGGCAGGTTCGCGGCCCCGTGCAATTTACGTTCGGACAATCTTTCCACGCGATCACGCCACTGGAAATTACCATCACACGTTGCGCTGTCACCAAAGAAGAAGACGCCGCCAAAGAACGCACGATGGGCAACAAACATATCGTTCCTTATGCGCTCTACGCGGCGAAAGGTTATGTTTCACCAGCCTTCGCCGAACGCACAAACTTCACGCAATCCGACCTTGATTTGTTGTTTGAAGCGCTCCTGCAAATGTTTGAGCATGATCGTTCGGCGGCGCGTGGCGAAATGGTCGTGCGTGGGTTGTACGACTTCGAGCATGTCGGCACACAACACGAAAATAATGCCGAGCAAAACAAGCGCGAAGCTCGTCTAGGCTGCGCTCATTCGCACAAGCTGTTTGAGGGCATAAAGGTCAAACTGCAAGACGGCAAAGAATTTCCTGAATCGTTCGCCGATTATGAAGTCACTTGCGATTGGTCAGAGGAGAATTTGCCCAAAGGCGTCAAACTTCATAAGAGGCACGAATGATTTTCAATAATGATTTTCCACTCATTATTTCGGCGCATGCGATTGAGCAGTTTCAGGATCGCATTGCGCCGCTGAGCGATGAAAAAGCGCAAGCCTTCATCCGTGATGGAATCCGTCAGGCTGTGAATATCAAAACGCAGCCTGACGGGACTTCCTTCCGCGTTCGCACACGGCGTCCGTTTCCGTTTGAGTTTCGGGCATTTGTCGTTTACGACGCGGAAAAGCTGGCGTACGTCGTGACTACGATTGTGCGCGGTGAAAGCAATGTGACGCGGAAGCAGAAGCGAAAGGGCGCAGGAGCGACGGGGCGAAACAGCGAAACGGAGAATGAGCGAAACGGCGAGCCGGGGGCGGAGTGAGGAGAAATCGCCCCGTCGCCCATTCTCCGTTTCGCCCCGTCATCTCTTCGCCCCATCGCAAAAGGTGTTTATGACTGAACTTGAACCTGTCCTCATCTCGGCGCTCAATCAATACATTTTTTGTCCGCGTCGCTGTGCCTTAATGCACATCGAAGGCATTTGGTCAGACAACGAACATACAATTATCGGCGCACTTTTACACGAACATGCGGACGAACCGGGCTATGAAACGGACAAGGGTGGCAGGCTGTTACGGGCTTTGCCGCTGGTGTCGGAACGCTACGGGCTGACAGGCCGGGCGGATATTGTCGAAGTTCGTGACAATACCTACATCCCGGTCGAATACAAAAAAGGGAAGCGGCGCAAATTTGACAATGATGATGTCCAGCTTTGTGCGCAGGGGCTTTGTCTGGAAGAAATGTTCGCGTGTGAAGTGGCGGTCGGGTACATCTATCACGCCGCCAGTAAACGTCGCCGCGAAGTGATTTTTGATGAGCAATTGCGCGGTGAAACGGAAAGCGTCATCAAGGCGGTGCGGCAATTACTCAGCGCAGGCAAAACGCCTCCGGCAGAATTGAAGCCGCGTTGTGACGGGTGCAGTTTGCGCGGAATATGTATGCCGGAAATTACCAATACAGAGTTTCGAGTTTCGGGTTTCGAGTCTCTGGTTTCGAGTTTCGATTTGTGAGCTTCGAGTCTCCAGAAAACCAGATGACTCACTCTTCCTCGAAACGCGAAACTCAAAACGCGAAACTGTATTTCCCCGAAACGCGAAACTAAACATTATGGAAATCAAACAAAACACTTTATTTCTCACCACGGAAAACACGTATGTTTCACGCGATCATCTGACGCTGCGGATCGAAGTCGAAAAACAGCTCAAGCTCGCGGTGCCGATTCATCATCTGGAATCAATTTGCGTGTTCGGTTACCACATTTCGCTCAGCCCGCAGGCGCTCCAACTGTGCTGGGAACACGGCGTCAACGTGAATTATCTGAGCGAGCACGGCTACCTGCTGGGGCGTTGGGAAGGCGTGCCGAATACCAGTGTGATGTTGCGCATGGCGCAATATCGCGCCGCTGACAACAGCAACAAAACAGCGGCGATTGCGACACAATGCGTCGTCGGTAAATTGCAAAATTCGCGGGTGTCGCTGCTGCGTTCGGCGCGTGAAACCGACCACGAAGCCGAAAAGCTCCAGTTGCAAAATTGCCAGGAAAATATTGCGACGCTGCTCCGCCGCCTCCTGCATCCGCTCGATGATGACACTGCGATTGAAGCTGAAGAAAATCCGCCCGATACCGCCCGCACTCTCACCGACCGGATTCGCGGTTACGAAGGCCAGGCCGCCAGTTTGTATTTTGAAGTTTTCGCTTTGCACTTGCGGCAACAACGCGCAGACTTTGCTTTTACGACTCGTTCCCGCCGGCCTCCGCGTGATGCCATCAATTGTTTGCTGTCGTTTCTGTACGCCTTGATTCGTAACGATTGTATTGCCGCTCTGACGGCGACGGGGCTTGATCCGTTTGTCGGATATTTGCATTCGGTGCGGGCGAATCGTCCGGCGCTGGCGTTGGATTTGATGGAAGAATTTCGTCCCCTGATTGCGGATCGGTTGGCGATCACCCTGATCAATCGCAAACAAATTACGACGGACGATTTTCACTTCCGCGAAGGCGGCACAGTTGAACTGACCAAAGCCGGACGCAAAGCTTTGATTACGGCGTATCAAACGCGTAAGAAAGATACGGTGACGCATCCGCTCTTAAATCAGGAATGTCCGATTGGGCAGTTATTTTTGTTGCAGGCGCGGATTCTGGCCCGCCACCTGCGCGGTGATTTGGAGCAATATTTACCGTGTGTTTTGAAATAGGCAGTCGGTGGTCGGTGAGCGGTGAGCGGCAAGAGATGTTTCCGTT
>JAYSTY010000249.1:0-7644 GCA_043719385.1 Blastocatellia bacterium
GTCCTGCGCCAGAGGACTGATCCAGCAGGTCTTTAAATGGAATGGGCAGGAACTCTCCGCCCTGGATCGTTATCATCGCGCCTGAGCCGCCTTTGAGTAAATACGTCACTGCGGCATAGCCCAGGTCACGCGCCATTTCCGCATCCATGGGAATCGGCGGCGCGCAACGCAATTCATAGCCAATCGTTTTATCAACGATCGTGACTTTAATCCCCCGTGCTTCCAGTCGCCCCTGCACTTCATTTTTTACCTTACGACCCAGATCAACCTCGGACACACGAATATTCCCCTGAGCATCGCGGTCAATATTTTGTAATTCAGCTATTTCGTCTGAGGACAACATCTCGACCAATGCTTCGGCCAGCAACGCCACACCGAAATTGCGACCCATGGCGCGGCGTTTAATGATTGTGCCTTCGACAATATCGCAAATTTCTGCAAGGCGAATATTTTTGCTTTTAAATTCTTCGGGAATAATTGTACAGGTTGCGCTTGCCGCTTTACCGATGCCCAGCGTTAAGTGACCGGTGGGGCGTCCCATTGTGACACCGACATACCAGCGTCCGGTGGTGCGAGCATCTTCCATTAAGCTTTGGACAATGCCGACCCCGACGTGACGTGCGGTTTCGTGACCCAGCGTTGGCACGGGCAGCGGCATCCACAAATCATTATCAATGCTTTTGGGAATGAGTACGACCTTGAGTGCGCCGTTGGTTGCTTCAGAAATTGCGGCAGCGCTCCGAATTGTGTCATCGCCGCCAATTGCAACGAGGGCTTCGATCCCCAGTTTTTTGAGCGCCGCAATTGAGTTTTCCAGACCTTCAGGATCACGCGTGATGTCACGGCGCGAGGCGCCCAGGATTACGCCTCCGTCAAGGTGAATCCGCGAAACTTCATTGATCGTCAGTTCGTGCTGTTCGTCCGTATAACGTTGCGCCAGCCACTCAAAGCCGTCATGAAAACCAATCGGCGTGGCCCCGGTATTGAGCGCTTCAATCGCCACCGCCGCAATGACTCCGTTTGTTCCAGGCGCCGGGCCGCCACCCACTAAAATTCCAATTTTCTTGATAGACATATTTTTTAGGAAAGGATGCAGGATACAGGTTTAGGAATTAGGATACAGGATTTAGCATGCGCCTAACCTCTTCCCTAAATCCTAAATCCTAATTCCTGTATCCTTCTTCAAGCTCCCGATGTGCTGTCAACGCACAGGTATTCAAATTTGCTGCGAAATTCTCCGACTGACATTTTTGCAGCCTCGGCTAATTTCTCGACCCAGGCGGAATATTCAAAATCTTTATGTTCAAGTCGGAGCATATATTCGCGTGCGACACGATAGCCTTCGCTGCGAATATCAACGTTGCGGACTTTCGTTTTGTTGGTGACCGGATCACGAAGGTCTTTGAAATACATCGGCACAAGCTTTCCGCCCTGCACCGTAACCATCGCGCCACTGCCGCCACCGACTAAAAACTTGATCGCGCTGTAACCGAGGTCGCGGCAATACGCCGCATCATACGGAATCGGATCGCAGCAACGCAGTTCGTAGCCGATGTTTTTATTCGTGAGCGTTAATTTTATGCCGCGTTCTAAAAATCGGCTTTGGACTTCGACTTTGACTTTGCGGGCGAGGTCAACTTCGGCAAAGCGAATATGCCCGTGTTCATCGCGCTCAACATCTTCGAGGTCGGCGAGTTCCTGCGGATCAAGTTTTTCAATCACGCCTTCCGCCAGAATCACTACGCCATAATGTCGGCCCATTGCACGCCGCTTAATAATCGCGCCTTCAACAATGTCGCAGATGTTGGCGAAGGGAACTGTGTCCTGCTCAAATTCTTCGCGGATCAGGGTCAGCGTTGCGCCAGCCGCTTTGCCAATGCCGAGCGCCAGATGTCCGGCCTGCCGTCCCATTGCCACCACGATGTACCAGCGTCTGGTCGAACGCGCATCTTCCATCAGGTTGCGCACCAGTTCGACACCGACGTGACGCGCCGTTTGAAAGCCAAACGTTGGAATATGATTCGGCAGCGGCAAATCGTTATCAATCGTTTTCGGCACGTGAACGGTGTGAATTTGGCCACCGGATTTTTCGGCGACAAAACTTGATGACAACGCTGTGTCATCGCCGCCAATCGTCACCAAATGTGTGACACCGACGGAACGCAACGTGTCAATCACGGCCTTCATTGATTTTTCCGATTTGGTCGGATTTTCGCGGGCTGTGCCAAGTACCGAGCCGCCTTTTAAGTGGATGCGTGACACGTCTTCAATGGCCAATTGACGAATGTGCGAGGAGTCCTCGCGCACCAGCCATTTAAAACCATCCTGCACGCCCACGACCTCAAAGCCCTGATTGATCGCTTCGATAGCCGCCGATGAAATTACAGCATTGATGCCCGGAGCCGGGCCGCCGCCAACAATAATTGCTAATCTGCCAGAGGACATTTACGGGTCTCCTGCCTGGTTACTTGAAAATAGGTTAGTGAAATAAACTACGCATTGTAGCGAAGGATTCAGGATTTGACTAGCGAGGCGCTGAGTCGTAATAATTTGCTGACTGTGATGTGGCTGATGCTTTGGCTGCAAAAGGAGGAAAGAAAAATGCCGACTGCTTGCTCAAGGGCGTGAATCTTCGCATCAGTGAAACTCTCGCGTTTCTGCACATACGCAACGCCCTGGGTACGCAGGCATCATGCCTGCGTTTGCCTGTCTCGCTACACGCAGGCATGATGCCTGCGTACCCAGGCTTAAGCAGCAATTAATTTTCGATGTTCGCCAAAAGCAGTGCCTAAATCCTGGGCCAACCGATCATGCAGCGTTTGCATTTTGGCATACAGCGCAACGTTCGCGGCATTGGGTTTTGCTCTGGTGGATTCATCCAACGCTAAATAGCGATCACACAAATCTTCAATGTTTACAGGCGCCCCTGAATATTTATGAGACGCCCAGAGCGCCTGAATTGCCGCGCCGACTGCTGCGCCTTCTTCGCTGATGGTGCAAACGACTTCGGCATTGAAGACATCAGCCATGATTTGCCGCCAGACTTTGCTCTTTGCGCCGCCGCCGGTCGCACGAATTTCTGTCGGTTCAATCCCTAATCCACGCAAACGATTCAAGCCATAATTCAACCCCAGCGTCGTCCCTTCCATCGCAGCACGGGCGAAATGAGCGACTGAAAAAGTTTTCTCGCGCAAGCCAAAATAAACACCGGTTCCGTCGGGCGTGTTCGGCGTTCGTTCACCTTCAAAAAAGGGAATCAGCGTCAATCCGTCGTTGCCTGCGGGCATTGAGGCGGCAGCTTTTGCTAATTCTTCGTGTGAAAGTTTGAATCGTTCACGCACCATTTCTGTCGCTACCGTAACGTTCATCGTGCAAACGAGTGGCAACCATTTTCCGGTTGAATCACAGAACGCAGCGACTTCGCCTTTGGGATCAATGACGGGATGCGATGAACAAGCGTAAATCGTGCCGGACGTGCCGAGGCTGACGGTGACGACGCCGGGTTTGACGTTGCCTGTGCCGATGGCTCCCATCATATTGTCGCCGCCGCCGGAACTGACGATGACGGAATTGTTCAGCCCGAATTCATTGGCTAATTCTTCGCGCAACGTTCCGGCAATGTCGTCAGCGTTGATGAGATTTGGCAGCATTTCGGCGATGCGCGGATCAATCGCGTCGATAGCAGCTTGCGACCAGCTACGATTGCGCACATCAAGTAACGCCGTCCCGGAAGCGTCGCCGTGTTCCATCGTCTTGCGACCTGTCAGCCAGAAATTAATGTAATCGTGTGGGAGCAAAATTGCCGCGAGCCTGGCATAATTTTCCGGCTCATGATTTTTGAGCCAGAGAATTTTTGAAGCGGTAAAGCCAGCCGGAACGCCATTGCCAACGGCGGCGATAGTTTCATCGAGGCCGCCAAGTTTAGCAATTATTTCATCGCACTCGGCAGAGGTTGAAGTGTCACACCAGAGCTTCGCCGGACGAATGACTTTATCCTTTGCATCCAGCGGCACGAAGCCGTGTTGTTGTCCCGAAACGCCGATGCCTTTGACCTGACTGCGGTCAATCCTGGTTTTGCCTAGAGCCGCGCTGATAGTTGATTTGACGGCGGTAATCCATGCGGACGGATGCTGTTCTTTATGTCCGGCAGGCAAGCCTGGCAGCAAGTCATAAGACGCCGAAGCCGACGCGATTACGTCACCGGATTCTGCGTCGAGGATGATTGTTTTTGTGCTTTGTGTGCCGCTGTCAATGCCGATGAAATATTGAGTCATAATAAATAGGATTCAGGATTTAGGATTTAGGTTGTGGATAACTTCCTCGTTATGCTGCTTCGTTGCGATAGCTGTCGGGCACATTTTCAGCATCCGCAAAGCCCGATTAGTTTGACAGTTATTTTCTGAGCTTTTCTGGTGACTGTCATTGTTGCCTTGTAATTAGTCACTTCACAATCCTCATCGTTTGGGTCACATACCTTCGTCACAATTTTCTCAAGGCGTATTTTTATGTCGCCTGCTGTAAATTTTCCCCAAGAGCGTTGACCAATTTTTTCTCGAACCTGTTCATCGCTGGGGGCAAAATGATGTAGCTTTATGTTTTTGCCATTAATGTTGATGTAAGCTGGTTCGTCCATGCCTTGGATATAAAGATAACGACGATTTTGCAAATCAACTTTATTGCGAGCAAACGAACACCCGCAGCCAATATCACCATTTTTAACGTAGCCAAGTTTGAGGCTTGATTGAAGAGATGAGGTAGAAATAGCTTGCACATTAGATTCCGATGAAAACGCCAATATAAATAAAATGGCAGAAATCATTTTTGTCACCAAGCTCATTTGTTTACACCTCGTATCTGCACCCAACTATTTCTCCGCCACAAAGGATTCCGCAAAATCCCCAGGCCTTCAATTTCGACTTCGTAAACATCGCCGTCATAATTATGTTTTGGCAATTCGTACTTGTGTTGCGGTCACAACAACGAATTGGTCTGGCAGCTTATCCGCATAATTTTCCAGCAGAAGTCGCAGCACTTCGATTTTCATTTTTGTGCGTTCGTCAGCGAGGCGCATAAAGACTATGCCATGATGTGGAAAATGTTCGCGATAGACCTTCTCGCCAAAGTCCTTGTCGTTAGTAATGAGAATCCAGTTTTCACTATAGGCCTTTTGCAAAATTGTCTCGTCATCTATGCCGCGCATCTCATTGAAGACGGAGAAGACTTCGTAGTTTTGATCCCTGAGCCATTGCGCAACTTTTGGTCCGGTGCATTCATCCACAATAAAGCGCATTCAAGCTGCCTCTTCCAGCAATGGCATAAATTCAGTTTCGCGCAAAGATTTTGTAGCGAATAGGAAACAAGCCTGTAAGTCTTCCTCTACCAAACCATCGTACTCTTCCAATAGTTCTTCCGTTGTAGCGCCATGTGCAAACAAATTGAGCATATACTCAACTGATAGGCGCGTCCCTTTGATGACAGGCTTGCCTGCTAAAATTTTGGGATTGAGCGTAATTCGTTGCAATAACTGTTCGTCCTGCATAGCTGCCTCCTATTTCTCCGCCACACAAGGATTCCGCAAAATCCCTAGGCCTTCAATTTCAACTTCGTACACATCGCCATCTTTCAGGAGTACAGGCGGATTGCGAAAGATGCCGACGCCTTCGGGCGTGCCGGTTGCAATTACGTCGCCTGGTTCCAGCGTAATCCCTTCGGTGATGAAATTGATTAATTTCTGAAGCTTGAAAATCAATTTGCTGGTGCTGGACGATTGCATCGTCGTCCCGTTCAGGCGGCCTTCGATTTTTAAATTATGGACATCGGCGATTTCGTCTTTTGTCGTGATGAACGGGCCAATGGGACAGAACGTATCCTGACCTTTGCCGCGAATCCATTGCTTGTCACCGAATTGTAAATCGCGTGCGCTCACGTCGTGCAACGGCGCATAACCGAACACATAATTCAGGGCATCTGTTTCACTAACTTTTTTGGCGCGTCTGCCGATGATAACCGCGAGTTCGGCTTCGTAATCCACCTGTTTACTATGGCTCGGCAACACAATATTGGCGTTGTGCCCGTTCAGCGAACTGGGCAATTTCATAAATACCATCGGCGATTCGGGCAGCGCTGCACCCTGTTCCAACGCGTGATCCAGATAGTTTTGCCCAATCGCAAGAATTAAGCGGGGATTGACGGCAGGTAAATATTCAACTGCGTCGAGCGCATACGCCGCCGTCGCCGTCGCTTCATTCAGCGCTTTGGAAATTGTATTAAAGCGATTGATGGCGTCAATCATATTGGGCGCGATGTCGGTGACATCAACGATCACATCGCCGCGCAGGACGCCCAGGCGAGGCATATCAGAGTTTTTGGTTTTGAATTGTGTAAGTTTCATAAATATTGTTCCTGAAATTTTTGCGATATTTCGCAGGCTGATAATTATTCCGCCGTTTCAAATTTTCTGCGTTGAAATTCATCGAAGGTGACTGCCAAAACAATCACTGAGCCGATAACGATTTTTTGAATGAAGGGTGAAATACCCAATAAATTCGCGCCGTTTGACAACACGCCCATAATTAACGAGCCAATGATTGTGCCGACAACTGTGCCTTGTCCACCGTTCAGGCTCCCGCCGCCAATGACGACCGCCGCGATCACATTTAATTCGTAGCCTTCGCCGGCGGTTGGGACGCCCGTAATCAGGCGCGCCGTTTCGATAGCGCCGGCCAGTCCGGTCAAAGCTCCGAGAATGCAATAAAATAAAATCTGATAGCTTGCAACCCGAATGCCGGCATAACGCGCAGCTTCAATGTTGCTGCCAATCGCGTAACAATATCTGCCGGATTTGGTGCTGGTCAAAACGAAGTGGATAATTAGCGCAATGGCGACCACAATCAGCAACGGCGCAGGGATGCCAAGTACTCTGCCTTCGGCCAGCTTGCCAAAATTTTCCGGCAAATTGACGACGCCATTTCCATCCGTAATTAACAAGGCAATGCCGCGATAAATTCCCAGCGCTCCGAGCGTGACAATGAAGGGCGGAATCTTTAGCCTCGTTACCGCCAAGCCGTTGAGGAAACCGCCGAGTAATCCGACCAGCATGGCGATAAAAATACCCGCTAAAATAATCCCAGGCGATTGTCCTTTGTTGGTCATAAACAAAGCCCCGCAGCATCCGGCGAGGGCGAGTAAGGAACCGACAGACAGATCAATCCCGCCGGAAATCATCACCATCGTCATGCCCATCGCCATTACTGTAATGACGGCGGTTTGCCGTGCGACGCTGGCTAAATTGCCAGGCGAAATAAATTGCGGCTCAACAATCGCTACAATCAGACACAGTACAAGCAGGCTGATAAAGGGAAGAAATCGTTTGATAAATTCGGGCATAGTTAGGTTATGACCTGGTTAATCTGGCTCGGATCAGCAGTAACGCGCCAATCCCAAACAGTAAAAATGGCGTGTAAACAGAACCAAAAGATGTTCTGCCCGTGAAGTATAAAACTCCTAAAATTGTTGCACCAAGACAGCAACCCAGACCAATCAGGTGGATCGCTTTGGAAATCATAAGTCAGGCTCCTGCGGTAAATCCCTGGGTACGCAGGCATCCTGCCTGCGTTTGCTCGGCCTGAATCTATGGCTCGCTAC
>JAYSTY010000250.1:0-19153 GCA_043719385.1 Blastocatellia bacterium
CTGCTGACAAGCTCGCCAACAAATGCGCCGGAGTTATTACTGAATAATGGGGCAGGTGGGTTTTCTATCGCAAAAACTATTCTGAATCGTGGTACTACCTCCATCACTACCGGGGATTTTAATAAAGACGGTAAAATAGATTTAGCTTTCACGCAGAATACTTCTGCCTTGAATTATCTGGCTAACCTGGTGATTGCGTTTGGCGATGGGGCGGGGAATTTTCCCACCACTGTCCCTTACGCCTTCGGTAAATTGTCCAGCGGATTATTTGCCGCAGATTTCAATCAGGATGGTTTCTCAGATTTGCTGGGACTGGATAGTGGAGGCCCAGGGTTTTCCTTACTTTGGGGCGCAGCCAGCGGGAATTTTCTGACAGGGAAATTTACTGCTGCCCTCAACAATAATCTGGTTGGGAAAGTTAGTTCTGGTGATCTGAATAACGATGGTATTGCCGATATCGTTGGGACTGGTTCCGCTGGTTACTTTTATGAGGGACAAGGCAATGGGTTGTTCAAAACCCCGCAGGTGTTTGATTATAATTTTAAACTTGGGGGGCAAAATACGGGGTCAGTGATTGCCGATATAAACAAAGACGGCAGGCCTGATGTCGTGATTGCAGGGAATTATTATTTTCCCGGTGCGACGACAACAACTGGTTCTGTCACCGTTCTGGCTGGTTCTGCCACGGGGTTTCAGGCGGCTGCCGCCAAAGCGTATCCGGTGGGACTTAATCCGCTGGCGATTATCGTCGCGGATTTCAATGTTGACGGATGGCTTGATGTTGCCACGGCAAATGCCGGAACAAATACGGTTTCAATTCTCCTTAATGACAAACGGGGAAAATTCCTGCCCGCAGTGAACATCATCACCGGTCTGCTTCCTGCTTCGCTGGCAGCGGCAGATTTCAATAGCGATAGTTTTCCTGATCTGATTGTTGCCAATCGTAACAGTGCGGGGATTAGTTTATTACTTGGTGATGGCAGCGGAGGCTTTACTGCTTCGTTGCTGGGGATTGCGGCGAACCCGCGCTCTGTGATGGCGCTGGATGTGAATGGCGATGGTAAGCAGGATGTGGTTATTTTACAGGAAAATATCGGAGTCATTACGGTGTTGCCAGGCAATGGCAATGGCACCTTTGCGGCACGGATAAATAACGTAATTGGCGAGCGCGCTTTTGATTATGTGGCGACGGATTTTAATCGGGATGGCAAACCTGACCTGGTGCTGACACAATACGCCGCGCCGAATAGCTCAGGTGATGAAACGCAAAATCGCATTTCACTTTATTATGGCGATGGCACTGGTCATTTTTTTTATGGGATGGAATTTTCATCCGCCAATCCGCGCTTTTTGACGTTGCTGGATTTCAATGGTAATCCTTTCCCTGATTTAATTGCTAATAATCCAAATGGCATCCAAACCTATCCTGCGCTTTGTCAACCGCTACCATCTGTGGCCTTAGTCGTTTCTGTTAACTCTGCCAGCTATACCGGAATTGATGTCGCCCCGAATGGCATAGTTTCTGCCTTCGGGACAGATTTGAGCAGTTCAATTTTAGTTGCTTCAACTCTCCCTTTACCATTCACGCTGGGGAACACCGAAGTCAAAGTTAAAGACAGTAAAGGTGTCGAGCGAACTGCCGCCTTATTTTTTGTTTCTCCTACCCAGGTGAATTATCAAATCCCTGGTGACACGGCGCTCGGACTTGCGACCATTACAATCATTAACGGCGCGCTTAAAACATCCAGCGGCAGCGTGCTGATCACCAGTGTAAAACCTGGCCTTTTTACCGCCAATGCTGACGGCAGCGGAGTGCTGGCGGCCAACGCCCTGCGCGTGCTTTATCAGACAAAACAACAAGTCAATGAGCCAGTCGCACGTTACGATGACGTTCTCAAACGATATGTCGCTGTGCCAGTTGGCTTACCTTATCAGGCTGATAAAGCAGACACGTTATATCTGATTTTGTATGGCACAGGCATTCGTGCGCGCTCTGCTTTGAATCAGGCCAAAATTATTATTGATGGGAAATTAGCAGTCGTCGAATATGCCGGTCCGCATTGCTGTTTTGTGGGCGTAGACCAGATCAATGTGCGCGTTGATAATTTGCAGCTCACACGCAGTGAAGTAGACGTTAAAGTGGAAGTAGATGGGAAATTGTCAAATACTGGCAAGGTAATATTTCAGTAAAATTCATCCTTTATCAACAGTCCCATGTACGCCGGCACCCTGCCTGCGAAGGCGTATGCAACTGCGTTTTCTTTCTCCGTACTTGCCCGCTCTTCCCAGCCGCCGCCGCGCTCGTGCTGGCTGCTCGCAGGCAGGATTCCTGCGTACCCAGGTTAACCGCTCACACCTCCTGCTTCTTTTTCCAAACTGAAAATTGCCGGGTGAGGCACAAGACTTCGCGCTTTTGATTTGTTATGATGGCAAGTCTGATTGGTGTGCGAACTGTTGGTATGTAATAGTACCTGACCAACCGTTTGGCTATGCGAAAGGCAAACAGATAGTTTGCCCTACATTTTAAGAGGAGTTTCAAATGAGTGATTTTGTACACGAAGCAACGGACGACAATTTTGAAAAAGAAGTATTAGGCTCAGACCAGCCGGTCTTAGTAGATTTTTGGGCAGCCTGGTGTGGCCCCTGCCGCATGATCGCCCCAACGATTGAAGCAATCGCCGAAAAGTATCAGGGCAAAGCTAAAATTATGAAGTTGAATGTGGATGAAAATCCCAACACGCCACCGAATTTTGGCATTCGCGGAATTCCCACTTTGATTCTTTTCAAAGGCGGAAAAATTGCCGAAACAATTGTCGGTGTACCCAGCAACGCCCAAACAACTCTTTCGGGATTGCTGGATCAACATATTGGCTAAGAAGGATATGGGAGGCAGGATTCAGGCAGCAGGAATTAACCGCCTGAATTCTGTCTCCTGCCTCCTAGCCTTCAATCCCTAAATCCTAAATCCCTAAATCCTAAATCCTAAATCCTATTCTCTATGACAGATTTCGATGTAATTATTATTGGTGGCGGGCCAACCGGGCTGGCTGCCGCTGTATACACGGGACGAGCGTTACTTAAAACGCTTGTGCTGGAAAAAAAATTCGTGGGCGGACAAATTGCCATGTCTGCCGCGATTGACAACTATCCTGGTTTCGCCGATGGAATTTCCGGGTATGATTTTGCCCAGGCCTTTCTCAAGCACGCGCAACGCTTTGGCGCAGAAGTCCGCGAAGGCATTGGCGCAGAAAAGATTTCGCCGGAAGCCGATGGAACTTTTACCATCACTTTAAGCGACGAAACGAAGGTCACGACCAAAACGGTAATCCTGGCGATGGGAAGATTCCCGCGTACACTCAACATTCCGGGCGAAGAAAAATTTGCGGGACGTGGCGTGAGCTGGTGCGGCACTTGTGATGGCGCTTTTTTCCGCGACCAGCCAGTTGTGGTAGTCGGTGGCGGCAACTCCGCCGTGGAAGAAGGCCAGTTTCTGACGCGCTTTGTTTCTGACATCAAATCCATTCATCGCCGCGATCATTTCACCGCGCAAAAAATTCTGATTGAGGAATACACGCACAACCCCAAAGTCACTCCGGTCTGGAACTCAACCATTGAGGAAATTATCGGTGATAAAGATGTGGAAGCTGTTCGCATTCGCCACCTGGAAACCAACGAGACGCAAGTGATTCCGGTCAATGGCGTGTTTGAATTTATCGGCTGGATTCCGAGTTCGGAAATTGTGAACAAATTGGTTGAGACCGACGAATCAGGTCGCGTCATTGTGAACGAACTGATGGAAACAAAATTGCCGGGCTTGTTTGCCGCCGGTGATTTGTGTGTGCGCCCGATTTATCAGCTTGCTAATGTGATAGCCGACGGCGTGCAGGCGGCTGTCTCGGTGGAAAAATATCTCGAAGCTAATAAACACTAAAACTTAAAAAATCAAAAGGCAAAAGGGCGGCGCTAATTGAGAATTTTCACCGCCATCTTGTCAGTTGATGTGTTGATCTCATGAATCTAGCAATTATCGGAACGCAATGGGGTGATGAAGGCAAAGGTAAGATTGTCGATTTACTCGCGCCGCACTTCGACATCGTGACACGTTATCAGGGTGGACATAACGCCGGACACACCGTCATCATTCGTAAAAATGGCACCGATCACAAATTTGTCCTGCACCTGATTCCCTCTGGCATTACGCATCCCGGCAAAACCTGCGTCATCGGCAACGGCGTCGTGATTGATCCCAATGCTTTGCTCAAAGAAATCGCCGATTTGCGCACGCAGGGAATTGAAGTCACGCCCGAAAATCTGTTGCTCAGCAATCGCGCCCATCTAATCTTGCCTTATCACGTGGCGCTTGATCGTTGTGTTGAAGGGCATCGCGGCAATAATGCGGTCGGCACGACGATGCGCGGCATTGGGCCAGCTTACGAAGACAAAATGGCGCGGCGTGGTTTACGCGCCGGCGATTTGACCGACGTAAATTCCTTGCTCGAAAAGCTCACGCGCAACGCTGAAAAGGCCAATAGTTTATTGACGCATCTGGGCGGCGAGCCGATTGATATTGACCAGCTAATTGCTGACGGTAAGCGCTGGTCGGAGCTAATCGCGCCGCACATTACCGATACAACTTATTTACTCAACCAATCCGCCAAAGCGGGAAAATCAATGTTGCTCGAAGGCGCTCAGGCGACAATGCTCGACATTGATCATGGAACTTATCCTTTTGTGACCTCCTCGAATTCGACCATTGGCGGAGCTTGCACAGGCGCAGGTGTGCCGCCCGCGATGATTGACGCGACAATTGGCGTCATCAAGGCCTATACGACGCGGGTGGGCGGCGGCCCTTTTCCGACTGAATTGCTGGACGAATTAGGCGACGCGATCAGAGCCAAAGGCGGAGAGTATGGCGCTTCAACGGGCAGGCCGCGCCGCTGTGGCTGGTTCGATGCCGTGATTGCGCGTTATGCTGTGATGGTCAATGGTTTGAATGCGCTGGCATTGACGAAACTGGATGTACTGGATGATTTGGACGAGATAAAAATTTGTGTCGGCTATCGTATTAATGGACAGGAAACGGATCAAATTCCTTATGATGCCAGTGCGATGGAAGCCGCCGAACCAGTTTATGAAACGATGCCAGGCTGGCAATCGCCAACTGTCGGCATCGCAAATTTCGCCGACCTCCCGGACAAAGCCAAAGCTTATTTAGCGCGCCTGTCAGAATTAAGCGGTGCGCCATTCGCTTTTATTTCTACCGGCCCGGAGCGCAATGAAACGATTCTTGACACTGCTGTTTTGAGTTTATGTGGGCTTACGTTGAAGCTTGATTGATTGAATGGTCATTGCTTTCGTTGCTCAATCACACCGTTAATTTCTCCGCCAATTAAAATCACGATGCTGGTTAAATAAAGCCAGAACATCAGTGCCATGACGCTGCCAAGTGAGCCGTAAGTTAAGGTATAATTTGAAACGCGGGCGACGTAAAATTTAAAGCTATACGAAATTATCAGCCACGAAATAAGTGCGAACATCGCTCCCGGCGTGAACCATTTCCACCTTAGTTTTATATTGGGCGAGGTGTAATAAATCATTTCCAGTCCAAAGAAAACGAAGACAACGACGAGCGGCCATTGCAGGATCAACCAGATGGTATGAGAGACACTGCCAAAGCCGAAATTTTGTGCTAACAGATTATCAATCGTCCCACCGAAAAAAATAATCACTAAAGCTAAAATGATAAAAACAGAAACCCCCAAAGTCTGGCCCAGCGCAATTAATCTCTCTTTCCACCAGGGACGAAATTTCTTCACGCCAAAGGCAATGCTCAGGGAGTTATTCAGTGCGTGAAACCCGGATGAGGCTGTCCACAGCGTCAGAAAAAAACCGAAGCTTAATAATCCACTCCGTTGTTCGCGGGTAATTTCGATCAGCGTCTGTTGTACTAAAATCATCGCCGGAGTGGGCAAAACCTGGCCCAAATAATCAAGCAATCTTTCCAGCAAATGAGGAATAGGCAGAAAGCTGACCAACGCCGTGAGGAAGATCAGCATCGGGAACAGCGCAAACAAAAAATAATAAGCAAGTTGCGCCCCGTGCCCAAATACATCATCAATCATGCACTCATCGTAGACAGCACGGATAAATGATTTCTGTTTTGCCACGACTTGTTTGGACTCAGCTTGCATGGCAACACTTTGTAACAGAAAAAAAAGCGAGAGTGAATACCACTCTCGCTTTAATTAGTTTTGCGTCTCGTCAGTACCAGGTCGCTACCGCTCCCCGTACTGTACCAATTTGATTTAGAAGATGTAACGCAAGCCAAGAATAATGCGACGTTTGCCTCCGTCCGTGCCCCATTGATTGAGGAAGTTGGCGGAGTTGACACGGCCTTCGGGAATGCCGAAATTGCGTGTATTCGTCGCATTGAACATATCTGCGCGGAATTGCAATTGGTTACTTTCTCTGACGCGAATATGTTTCAGTAAGCCAAAACCAACATCGCCAATGCCGTCAGCCCGCAGAATATTTCGACCGGCATTACCAACGCGCTGGGCAGCGGTAATGGTTGTGAAAAGTGAACGACCTCCTGCCGCTAGTAACTCAATCACATTCATTGAAGAAACATCAATCGTTGTATTCAGATTGGGTCGAATCGCGTTGCCCACTAAACCGTCAATTCCGCTTAACGCGCCAGCCGGGTCAGAGCCATTCAACGGAGTGAACGGAGCGCCGCTTTGCAACGTGAAAAACGAATTGATTTGCCATCCGCCAACCACGTGTCCAAGTACGCCTTTTTGCTCACGCATAATTGGCAGTTCATAGACCACGTTACCGGTGAAGCGATGTGGACGGTCATAGGCGGAACGACCACGATCAGCATTACGATTAAATGAATCCTGCGAGACAGCAACTTCACCGCTGGACGGATTGAAAACCTCAGATGCCGTATCAATGAAAGAACTCCAGGTGTAGTGAACGCCTGCCGTGAAACCCTTGCTTAATCGCTTGTCCATGCTCACCTGTAAAGAGTGATAGGTTGACGCCGAAGAATTGGCGCGAAGGCGAATCACGCCGCGCGTCGGATCAACCCGGCAATTATCTGTCGCCGTTGGTGCGCAGCCGATTTTACGTGGATTACCATCAAGAGTTTGGAAAAGCGAAGTTCCTCGCGTTCCCACATATCCTGCTTTAATCACTACGTCTTTGCTGATTTCACGCGAGAGTTCAAGGCTGAACTGATCATAATTCGGAGCTTTGAAATCGCTGCCAACAATCGTTCGGGTGAACTGGTTTGGGTCACCTGTGATGGTTGCCGCAGCCAGCCTGGTATAAGCGCTGCTGACGCCGTTCGTATTATCTGATTGAACCGTGCCTGGAATCGTAATCGCTCCAACAAACGGGAAGGCGCTCGCAACGTTCAGGTTCAAATTGATAAATGATGAGTCGTTCGTGCGGGCATAGCCGCCACGCAGCACTGTTTTGTCACGGCCTGACAGAAATCCAAGTCCGTTAATTTTCCAGTTAAAGCCAACGCGTGGTTGTAAGTTATTTCTGTCACTTTTCGGAACAGGCGTGAATTTGTACGCTGGATTTCCACCCGCCGCCGCGAGGATTTTGTCATTGAATGGAACCAGATTGGCTACAGAGTTATTGGGCAATTCGTAGCGTAATCCGTAGGTAATGGAAAACCCGGGGCGAATTTTCCATTCGTCCTGTGCGAAGAAATAAAGGTCATTGAATTTGTAATACTGCAATTCCGAACCACCAGGCAAGGCTTTGTTGATGGTGGCGGTATCGGCTACATCGTTGACGTAACGTTGCAAAGTTGAATAGGCCAGACGACCGCGAATGGTCGGGAGGAAGAAACTCTTCACATCGCGATGTTGAATATCCGCACCGAATTTCATCGAGTGATTTCCGCTGGAATATGAAATTGTATCCTGGAATTGATACGTGTTGTTGTAGCGGAATTGCGGGAGGTTGACCGCCAGACCAATTGCCGTGCGGCTGGCTGCGGCGTTGAATCCAGTCAGGCCCAGTTCAGAAATTTCGATGGAAGGAATTTCCTGCGAAGTTGTATCTGAAGCAGTAGTTACGGATCCGAAACGTTGATATGAGACACGGACTTCGTTCACGAGACGCTGTGAAAGTACGCTATTCAAATTCAATAAAAGTGATTGCGTCCGCGAAGGCGATTGCGTTGTTAGGCCAAACGGAGTCGCTTGACCGGAACCACTGGTGAGGCTGCTGTCATACAAATAACGTGCGTGAAAACGGTTATTTTCATTCAACTGATGATCTATGCGCGTTGACCACTGCCAATCGTCGTACTTGAAAGAAGTCGAACCTGTCAACGAACCTAACGGCACGGAATAACTTTGCGTCCCAATCGTGAAAGTTGCATTTTTATTGATTGGCGTTTGCGCTGCCGGGAGGAATTTGAGCAATGCTGCGACCTGTGGACGAGTGCCAGCAGCGGCCTGTAAAATCTGGCGTCCGGCTTCTGTCGGGGCGCCGTTGAGAGTTGAACCAGACCCAAGCTGGCGATCCGTCCAGCGTTGCACAGTGGCGAAAAACCAGGTGCGATCTGCGCCGTTATAAACTGATTTTCCGCCTTCACCGAAGCGCGGGAAAATTACTGGTCCACCGATTGAACCGCCAATTTGATTTTCCAAACGGAAGGGCGAGCCTTTCCGTACGCTGGTCGTTGCGGTCGGATTACAATATCCACCAGGCTTCCCGGCCTTGTCTGTATTGGAGCAGGAATTTTGATGATTGTCATTGTGGAACCAGAAGGCTGAACCGTGATATTGATTGGTTCCGGCTTTGGTCACGACGCTGACGACTGAACCAGAATTGCGACCATACTCCGGCGCGAATTGATTGGTAATAAGGCGTAATTCCTGCACGAGGTCGGGATTGTTCAGCGCCTGCGCTCCGCCTGAAACACTGGGATCATTGCTGTCCTGTCCGTCAATGATGAAGTTATTGGAGCGAACACGTCCACCATTTGATGAAAAATTCACGCCAGCCGCAAAACCTGTTTGACCGCTTCCCAACTGGCTCACACCAGGCGCCGAAAGCACTACGTTGAAGACATTGCGATTAGTGGAAATTGGCAATTCTGAAAGTCGTTTTTCATCGAAGCGCGTACTGACTTCTGAATTTGTGACATTCAAAATTGAAGCGTTTTCCGTAATGGTCACGACCTCTGTGACAGTCGAAACTTTTAAGGTTGCATCAATCACGGCATCCTGATTGACCAGCAGTGTGATGCCGGTTCTGATGAGTTTGGCAAAGCCGGGGGACTCGACACTCAACTCGTAACTGCCGATTGATAAATTGGGAAAGCGATAACGACCTTCCGCGTCAGATGTCACTGTCCGTGTTGCGTTCGTTGCTATTTCACGAGCTTTGACAGTCGCGTTGGGGATTACCTTTTGCTGTTCGTCCATCACCTGCCCGGAAATGTTGGCGGTCGTGGATTGCGCAGAAGCCACTGCGGTTAACCCGACGAGCAGCGCTACCAGCATGAGCATAATTTTTGTTTTGATTAACATAGACCCTCCTGAAAATTGGAATAAATTCAAAGTACTGAAGCAAGCAGTTATGCAAACCTTAAACCATTCCTGGAATTTTCTGGATTAGCTTTGTAAGTAGCTGGCAAAAAGAAGTTTATGGGGAAGCAGGATGATGGCATTGAGAGGTGGAAACAGCAGGAAATCCAAAAAAATGTATTTAATATAATGTTTTGAACTTTTCCTGGTTAATCACCAATGGCTATTGCCATTTGCTCTTTGTACTGAAGCTCATAAAGCTTGAAATACAGGCCGCGTTGTTGCAGCAATTCCTGATGTGAACCCATTTCGCGGATTTCGCCTTTATGCAGCACGATGATCTTGTTGACGCGCTGAATCGTCGAGAGGCGATGCGCAATGATGATCGAAGTGCGGTCCGACATCACGCGCTCAATGGCCTGTTGGATAAGCTGCTCGGTTTCGGTGTCTATGCTTGATGTGGCTTCATCCAAAATTAAAATGCGCGGGTCGAAGGCTAAGGCACGAGCAAAGGAAATTAATTGTTTCTGCCCCACAGAAAATCCGGCCCCGCGCTCTTTGACCGGGGTCGCATATTTTTCGGATAGCCGCTGAATAAAGCCATTCGCCCTGACTTCGCCTGCCGCCCATTCGACGCGGCTTTCTGTGACTGCCTGATTGCCCAGACGAATATTGCTGGCGACATCGCCGGAGAACAAAAATACGTCCTGTAAAACTACGGCAAAGTTTTTGCGCAGCTTCTGCAAATCCCAGTCTTTGATGTTCAGTCCATCCAGAAAAATTTCACCGCGCTGAATGTCGTAAAACCGCATCAACAAATTTGTGATCGTCGTCTTGCCTGATCCGGTTGCGCCGACGAAAGCAATTGATGCGCCGGGTTCGACGACGAAGGAAACGTCTTTCAAAATCCAGTCTTCGTCTTTGTAGGCAAACCAAACATCACGAAATTCGATGCGACCCTTATTAATACTGGTCGAAACTGCTGTTGCCGGTTTTTCAGGCGAAGTAATTCCGTCTGGTGTGTCGAGCAATTTGAAAACTCTTTCTGACGCAATTACCGCCGCCTGCAAAATATTATATTTATCGCTGATGTCCTGAATCGGCATCCAGAGCTTCTGTGTATATTGTACAAACGCGACGAGCGTACCGAGCGAAATAGCCTGCTGGATGACCAAACCGCCGCCATACCAAATCAGCGTAGCGATGCCGATAGCAGAAATTAAACTGACCAGCGGATAGAAAACGGCAAAGTAAAAAATTGTATCCAGATTGGCTTGTAAATGCGCCTTGTTAATTTCATCGAATTGATGGAGAGCTTTTTCTTCGCGGTTGAAAAGCTGGACGGTTTGCGCCCCGGAAAGATGCTCCTGCGTGAAAGCATTTAACCGCGCAATTTTTGACCTGACGGCGCGAAAACCGATCCGCGAGCCACGCTGAAACCACGCTGTAGCGACCACCAGCAACGGCACAACGAACAATGAAACCAGGGCTAATTTCCAGTTGTAATAAAACATCATCCACAGCGCACCCACGATCAAAACGACATCACCCAGGACTTCGACTAAACCGGACGTGAACAATTCATTGAGCGAATCCACATCGCTGGTGAGGCGGGTCATCAAGCGCCCCACGGGATTTTTGTCAAAGAAGCTGACCTGAATACTTTGATATTTACGGAAAATTTGATCGCGCAAATCACGCATCACGCGTTGCCCGATGACGTTGAGCAGCACATCCTGGACAATGGCGAGCGCAAAGGTCGCTATCATCATAAGTACAAAATAAAGCGCCATTTGCCTGATCCCGGCAAACGCGGTTTCAGTAGCGATTTGTTTGGTAAAAGCTGGCTGAATAAAACGATCAATCGCAATTTGCGTGAGCCAGGGCCCAATTTGGCGAATGAGGTTGACGACAATTGTCAGCAGCAGGGCAAAAATAACCAGCCCGCGATAAGGCGCGAGATATTTGACCAGACGCTGTGCGGCTTGACCGCTATAAACTTTTCCAAGTTGTTCTTCTTCGTGGTGGTTTGCAGACATAGGAAACTTTAAGTTTATCTGGATTTTACCGGTTTTAATTAATAGCAATGAAATTTTCCGGTGTCCAACAAACTGAAGTTTATTGGACATTTTTGCTTATTTAGAACTTATTGATCGTGCCGCGACAATCTGGTGCGCCGCAATCACACTTTGTCTGGTTATTGTGATAAGACACTACATAATCGAGCGTGATTTCCTCGCCTGCGGCAATATTGCGCACGGCAAAAAAGATGATATGACCGTCGTTGATTCTAAGGTCGCAGCTTGGCTGGCAGGAATGATTGATGTATTGCGTGCCGTTGCCGCCGACGCTGCCATCAATCGCCCAATACATATCAATCGCACAAATATGAATCCGTGTTGCGCCGACCAGGCGACGTTTGATTTCACGGCGGGAAATTCGCTCGCCTACATATTCAGCGATTTTGTGACCTTTGCGATAGGGCTTGGCCGCAAAACAGCCGAGGCCATTAATCGGTGACGCTCTGACTTCGAGGCCGGGCGTGACAAATTGCTCTTTTATTCTGCCTTCAGATGATTTAGTTTTGCTGTTCATAGGTAGTAAGTCAGTACCACCTGCGGTAGCGGGTGGCTGGTAAGTAAGCGCCAGACAAACCCACCCGCTACCGCAGGTGGTACTGACACAAACGATAACACGCACAGCACGAGGAATCGAAATGGAACGCAGAAACTTTCTGGTCGGAATTGGCGCGGGAATCACGCTGGCAACGACTGCAACAGCAGCGCAAAAGAAATCAGTTGAATTAATCAAGCCACGTAAATTAAAGCCTGGCGCGACGATTGGGCTGATTGCTCCGGCAACGACGACGACTGATCCTGATCGCCTAGAGGCTGCGCATCGGGCGCTGAAATATTTTGGGTTTTCTGTAAAGGTGGGGAAAAATGTTGGTCATCGTGCAGGCTATTTCGGCTCCTCTCCGGCGGCGCGGCTGGATGATTTGCACGCGATGTTTCGTGATTCTGAAGTTGATGCCGTTTTTGCTTTACGGGGCGGTTATGGCTCGCAACATTTATTGGACGGGATGGATTTTGATTTGATCCGCAAAAATCCGAAAATCTTTCTGGGTTACAGCGACATTACTGCAATGCACCTGGCGATCAATAAGCATAGCGGCCTGGTAACTTTTCACGGGCCGAATATGTTGTCGGAATTTACCGACTACACGCAACAAAATTTTCGCCGCGCGATGTTTGAAGCCAAACCGCTGGGGCTGCTCAAAAATCCCGAAGAGAAAAATCAAATCCGCCCTAAGCATCACATTCGGACAATCAAAGCTGGCAAAGCCACGGCGCCAATCATTGGCGGCAATCTGACCTTGATTTCAACGCTGATGGGGACGCCTTATGAAGTTGACGTGCGCGGCAAAATATTTCTGCTTGAAGACATCGGCGAAGAACCGTACCGCATTGATCGCATGCTGACGCAATTAAAATTAGCCGGGAAATTTCGTGAGGCGGCGGGCGTGATTGTTGGCGAGTGCGTAGATTGCGGCCCCAGTGATTACAAACCGTCCACCGGATCGAATTTTTCATTAGGCGAAGTGCTTGACGAACATCTGGGCAAATTGAATGTGCCGGTTTTTTACGGCTTAACTTTCGGTCATACTGACGATCAATTGACTCTGCCATTAGGTGTGATGGCGACGATGGATGCCGACCAGGGAACATTGGAAATAAAAGAATCCGGCTTATCGGATTGAGGGCTGACAAAAAATACTTTTCATTGCATAATCACCTCACCCTGCTTGCCTTGCAAAAAATTCTGGAGAGTTCTGAGTGAATAAATTCTTAACGCTTTTATGTCTGCTATTGTGTCCAGCCCTGAATGTTTTCGCGCAATCCGGCAACGGATTAAAGGGCGAATATTTCAATGCCAAATTTCTAACTGGTGGTGTGATTCGCACGCGTACTGACAAGGTCATTGACTTTGATTTTGGTAACGGGCCGCCCCTGACGGGCATAGATAATGATAATTTTTCGATCCGCTGGACGGGTCAGGTACTGGCTCCGGTTAGTGGTCTTTATACGTTCACCACGTACAGCGATGATGGCGTTCGGCTGTGGATTAACGGTACTAAAGTTATTGACAACTGGACAGATCATGCGCCGATTTATGACGACAGCCCGACAGTTTTTTTGAATGCAAGTACAAAATATGACCTCAAACTGGAATATTTTGAAGGTGGTTATGGCGCACAAATTCAACTCTTATGGGCTTACCCCGGACAATCAAGAACGATCATTCCCCAGAGCCAGTTGTTCACCAATGAACCAGTTGTGATTCCTCCTACCGTCGCCGGAAACGGAACCGGATTGCGCGGTGATTACTATAATTTCATCAACCTGACAGGCGCTCCGGTGCTGACCAGAACTGATGCAACGGTTGATTTTGATTTTGGCACGGGCAGCCCCGGCGGGAACACGTTAAGTGATTATTTTTCGGTGCGCTGGACGGGACAAATCCAATCGCCCATCACTGGCGATATGACATTAACAACGATCAGCGACGATGGTGTCAGGCTTTATCTCAACGGTCAGTTGATAATTGATAACTGGACCTATCACGCACCCACCACCAATAACAGCGCACCGCTCAGCCTTGTGGCAGGGCAAAAATATGATGTCAGAATGGAGATGTACGAAAACTCCGGCGGCGCAGTTGCCAAACTTCATTGGAGCTATGCCGGACAAGCAGACCAGGCGATTCTGCGTCAGTATCTTTATCCAGCTTCGACCTTGTATACCTTGCCAACCGCAACCCCGCTTGATTTAACGACGGAAAATAAAGAGGCTGCACGCTTTTTGCTTCAGGCCACGTATGGCCCGACCTTGAAGGATATTACTGACCTGCGGATCAAAGGGATTGACGCGTGGCTCAATGAGCAATTCAGCCTCCCGCTTCAATCGCACCAGCAATATTTGTATGATCTGAGAGATGCTGGCGTCAAGGTTCGTAACGAAGAAGCACGCGAGTCTTTTTGGAAACAAGCCCTGACCGGACGCGATCAATTAAGGCAGCGCGTAGCGTTTGCTTTATCGGAGATTTTTGTCGTTTCTGAGTTAGGCGGAAATCTGGATAATCAGCCGTATGCGTTGGGATCATATCTTGATACGCTGACCAAAAATGCGTTTGGGAATTATCGGCAATTGCTGGAAGACGTGACGTTGCATCAGGCGATGGGGCGTTATCTGGATATGCTCGGCAATGACAAAGAAGACGTAGTGACCGGTCGCACGCCGAATGAAAATTATGCGCGTGAAGTTTTGCAATTATTTTCTATCGGATTGTATCAACTCAACTCTGACGGCACGTTTAAGCTGGATGCTGCTGGCAAGCCAATTTCGACTTATGATCAGGATGAAGTCAAAGGCTTTGCCAAAGTTTTCACGGGCTGGAACTGGGGCGGTAACACCACGCGTACAGATGCCACGTGGGTTAATCCTCCCAAACAATATTTATGGGAATATGCCATGCAGCCCTGGCCTTCGCATCATTCGACAGGCGCAAAATTAGTGCTGAATGGCGTCACGATTCCTGCCGGACAAACCCCGGAAAAAGATTTAAAAGATGCGCTTGATAATATCTTCAATCATCCCAACGTCGGCCCATTTATCAGCCGCCAGTTAATCCAGAAATTAATCACGAGCAATCCGTCGCCCGCTTACATTATGCGCGTCGCCACTGCCTTTAATGACAATGGCGCTGGTGTGCGCGGAGATTTGAAAACAGTAGTGCGGACGATCCTGCTTGATCCTGAAGCACGTGGTACTTCGCGCGCTCTTTATGGTTCGTCACGCCCGAGCACACAACGTGGAGCAAGTAGCCGACAAGCGACAAATCGCGGTGCCACACTTAATGTCCCACAACAATCCGCTGCGCCTGAATTGCAAAATAACGCCGTTAACACACAGCCTGCGCAGGTGTCCTCGGCCAAGGCCGTCGGGAAATTACGCGAGCCGATAGTTCGCTGGGCGCATCTGATGCGAGCCTTTAATCCACCCACGCCAGACGGTCGCTATCGTATCTGGTACATCGAAGCGCCTGAGTACGGGTTGGGACAATCGCCCTTACGTTCGCCCAGCGTGTTCAATTTTTTCGAGCCGGATTATTCATTGCCGGGAGTCATCGCCAAATCTGGTGTTATGTCGCCGGAATTCAAATTAGCCAATGAAACCAGTGTCATCGGCAGCGTTAATTTTTTCCGCGATACGATTTACGGTGGTCACGCCGGATGGACAGGAAGTCCGGTGACGTTGGATTATTCAAGTTATGTTGAGTGGGCTGCCGATTCGCCCAAACTTGTGGATCAACTCAATTTAATTTTTATGGCGGGAAGAATGACGGAGCAAACGCGCACCTCAATTGTGACCGCGCTGAACAATATGTGGGCGCCGGATATTGGTGAGCGCTTGCGGATGGCAATTTACCTGGTCACGACCTCAAAAGAATTTATCATTCAGCAATAAAACCAGCTCGAACTAAAACTTCGACATAAATTTTACCCTTATGAAATCTAATCGCAGAGCCTTTCTTCACCAATCAATTTGTGCCGCAATGGGGGCTGGGGCAATGGCTTCGACCGTCGGGGAATTTGCCCGAGTCGCCGCCGCTGTTCCGCCTGCCGATGATTACAAGGCATTGATTTGTCTCTTTTTGTATGGCGGCAACGACAGCGACAATTGCATCATCACACGCTCGAACAGCGAGTATGCGAACTATACTGCGCAACGTGGCCCACTTGCTGTTGCACAAAATCAAATCCTGCCGATTACTCCCAAAACCAGTGACGGGCGTGATTATGGTTTCAATCCAAACTGGTCAGAATTGCAGGGGCTTTTTACTCAGGGCAAACTGGCGGTGCTATCGAATGTCGGGCCGTTAGTCGAGCCGACCCTGAGAACCAAATATATCAATCGGACAGCCAAATTGCCGCGCAGTTTATTTTCGCATCAGGATCAACAAGTCATCTGGTCAAATGTCAGACCGGAAGACCTGACGACGGGAACAGGCTGGGGCGGTCGCGCCGCAGATTTGCTGAATTCGCTGCACACCAATGCGCAGGTTTCAATGTGTATGTCGGTGTCCGGCGCGAACACATTTCAAAATGCCAATTCGGTTGTGCAATATCAAATTTCCCCCAAAGAAGGCAGCATCGGCCTCAACGGGATTGATTTTGGTGCCAGCCCTGATCCGGTCTCAAAAGCTGTCCGTGAAATTATGGAGCAGGAACATCCCGGCTTATTTGAAACCGAATACAATCGGGTTTTGAAACGGGCAGTCAATGCGGATCAAATTGTGAAAGCGGCGCTGGCAAATGTTGCCTTGACGACAGTGTTTCCCGCTGGTCGTTTGGGTGCGCAGTTGAAAATGATTGCGCGATTAATTGCCGCCAGAAATACGTTTGGTTTAAAACGACAGATTTTCTTTTGCTCGCTGGGCAGCTTTGATACGCATGGAGATGAAGTTGCTGAACACCCGCCTTTACTCCGCGAAGTCAGTTCCGCCTTAAATGCTTTTTACAACGCGACAGTTGAATTAGGCGTGTCGTCACAGGTCACTACCTTCACCGCCTCGGATTTCGGCAGAACTTTTCGTTGCAATGGACGCGGCACAGATCACGGTTGGGGCAGCCATCATTATATTTTAGGCGATGCCGTCAATGGCGGCGACATTTACGGCAGCTTTCCCAATCAAACGATCAACGGGCCGGATGACACAGAATTAGGCCGCTGGATTCCGACGACATCAACGGATCAGTATGCCGCAAAATTAGCTCTTTGGTTCGGCGTGCAGCCCGGCGATTTAGCCACCGTGCTGCCCAACATCGGGAGATTTACCGATCAGAATTTAGGCTTTATGAAGCTGTAGGGAAGTGCTGTGTGCTGAGGAGCAGGTTGTAAATTCTGATGCTCACGGAGCATTTGGAGTGCGGTGACTTGTCACAGCTTTGGCGTTCGTGACTGCGTGGCTGCGAGTTAACCTGAAGCGTCCAACTGCGAACGCAAAGCGGCGTCGAGCCGCCGCACTCCAAATGCTCCGCGCCAATTCAGTCCTTCCCAATTTTTTGCCCAGGGGCTTGACAAACTTCCCAAAATATTTTCTACTGCGCTTTCACTTAGTCACGATCCGCAAAAATAAGAACTGGCTGTTCGGATGAAACTCTCTGCCAGGAGTCCGGTCGGCTTTACCCGCTCATTTTTTATTGTGTCCGCGTCAACGGACACTGTCAGGTCAATCTCACAACAAACCTCACAGGTATTTGTTGTTGTTACCTCATAGGAGTGGTGTCATGTCAATTTCTGTCTCCCCTCAATCTCGTGCCAATAAAATTCTCTCCGTCGTTTTGATGTATGTGTTAGTGCTGACCAACTTACCGATCTATGGTCGGGCGCAAACGGTCACGAAACCCGTGGCGAACTCCGTAGCAAACGATGATGAAAAAGGGCAGCAGCGGAAAGAGATGCCCTACAAAGATTTGCCCAGCCTGGCCGATTTACAGGACGAGGGCAAAGGTCTCAAAAAGACCAAAGCCAAAGACACCCCGCTCCAACCGCCGACACTGTGCCGCTTCCGCGATGTGCTTTGTTTGGAAAACCAAAAGAAAAATGGCGGTCAGATCAGCACCAGGCTGTCCTCCGCTGACAAACCAGTCACACCACAAATTGCCAGCGCTCCACCACAAAATACCGGCAACTGGTTCCAACGTGCAGGCCGCAAAGTTGCCAGCGCTTTTTCCGGGATGAGCGCCCTGACCAATCCATCGAGTAGGGGCAATTCATTTTTGCCAGCGGCGCCGGCGCCGGCTGTGCCGCTCGTCACACTGCCAACTTTTGCGACGCTCAACGAAGCGAAACTTGATCCGCACAATCGCATTGGCACAGGGAGCGAAGATTTGTTTTCCGGGAACATTCACTGGAGTACGCCGCTGGTGAGTTTGCCGGGGCGCAACGGGCTGGACTTGAATCTGACGCTGCATTACAACGCGCTGCAATGGGTGAAATATGGCACCACAATGTATTTCGATCCCGATTCGGATACGACGTTACCGACCGGGTTGACGACGGGCTTCAACCTCGGCTTTCCCGAAATTGAAAGCGGTTATACCTATGATGGTTTGCCAGCCTGGGTCGTGCATCTGCCCTCGGGGTATCGTGTCCCGTTGCGCCGCGTCTATCAACTCAGCAGCACAACCAAATTTGAAGCAGTGGACGGCTCCGCGCTCTACCTTGTGGTGTCAAATTCCGCGCCAGTTCTTTACACCCCGGATGGAACGCAATATACCTACGGGGCGACGAGCGTATACACGAGCGGCAAGCGTTGTTCGCAGGTCAAAGACCGTAATGGCAACTATCTTTCCATCGCCTACAATGCAGCTTTCATCTCGACGATCACCGATACGCTGGGGCGCGTTTTGAATTTCAGTTACACAAACAATCACCTGATGCAGATTACGCAGACGTGGCAGGGGCAGGCGCAACCACATGTCCTGGCGCAATTCGATTACGGAACCACCACGCTCAACTATAATT
>JAYSTY010000026.1:0-4459 GCA_043719385.1 Blastocatellia bacterium
CGTCCGTGGACGAAGTGGAGCTTCGATGAAACGCTGGATGGCGTTAAGGCTGCTGGCTACAAAGTCACAGGCTTACTTTCGCGGACCAAAGACGATCCGTTTATTGGCTCCAACGCGACGCCGGAATATCTGGCTGGCTTAAAAAAGAAGCTGGCAGAGCGCGGACTAAAAGCCAATATGGGTGCGTTGCGTGTTCGCGCTGATTTGCCAGTTGAAGAAGGCAAAGCCGACCTCCACAAACAAATTGATAACGCGCATTTTTTGCGGCTCCAATACCTGCTGACATTTGGGGTAGACAAGCCTTCAGAGTTCGACAATTTTTATAAATTAATGTCCGACGGCGCGGCTTATGCCAAAGAACGCAGCCTCAAGCTGGAAATGAAACCACACGGGGGAGCCAGCGGAGCCTCGGATGAAATCGTCGCCGCGATTAAAAAAGTTGGTCATCCGAATTTCAAAATCTGGTACGACGCGGGCAACATTATTCATTACACGGGCAAAGACCCGGTCGAAGAACTCAAGCCCATCATCCAATACGTCACGGGATTTTGTGCGAAAGATTGCGCCGTCCAGAAAGGCGATGTGATGTTGCAATTCGGCACCGGCAAAGTAGATTTCAAAGCTGTTTTCGCAGCCCTGAAAGCCGGAGGATTTTCCGGGCCAATCATGGTTGAGTGTTGTAAACTCTCGGATAATCCCGCCGAAGTTACCGTAAATGCCAAAGCGAATCGGGAATTTTTGGCAAAGGTGCTGGCACAAATTTAATTGAACGATTTGCAGCACTGAGCGTGAATGAAGGTGAGTTTTATCAACTCAATTTCTTATCAACTTAACTTAGGAGAATATTATGCTCAGCCTCAAAGCTACGCTCATTTGTTGTTTATTTGGATTTGGTCTGTTCAGCTTTGCTCACCAATCGAACCGACCTGTGACATTGCCACAAACAAGTGCGATGGAAGAGGCAGCCAACCCGCTGCCAGCAATCCTGAAAGAAATCCGGCAAATCAAATCAATCATCCCCCGCTCCAACCTGAACAGCTTCAATGCTGAAATCACGTTGAATAGGATTCGGTTGCAAAATGAAAATGTCAAAGCTCTGGCGCTACAGCTTGATCTGATTCGTGCGCAACAGAAAAAAACCAAAGAAGATTCTGATGATATGCGCCTGATCAGAAAAACCTTTGAAGACAGGCTCCAGCGCACGACCGAGCCGATTCAGCGCAGCAGCCTTGAATATTCGATTGAACAGATGAAGCTCAGGTCTGACAATTCGTTCCTCAGTATCCAGGAGTTGCGAAATCAGGAATATAAAATTTCCAATCAATTACAGATGGAGCAAAACAGGCTCAACGAATTCAATGATCGTCTGGACGCCATCCAGCGCGAGATTGAAGCGCAACTTATCAAACCGGAAAGATAATCTGAGGTAGCTATGAAAAATTTATTGCTCATCACAATCCTGCTCGTATTCGCACACGCCGCCGCCGCCGCACAAAACAATACTGCCGCCAATACGATTTATACCGGCACGGCGCAACCCTTCGTTTCGGCTACTGCGCCGACGGGAGCGCAACGCGGCAAAAATCCGACGATGACGGTTGAGGGGGCAAATCTGACAGGCGCGACCGAAGTCTTGTGGAATAAACCTGGCATTACCTCAAAGATCGTTTTCAATACGGAAACAATGCGCGAGATGCCCAAACTCGCCGAAGGGCAAACCGGACAATTAGTCATTGACAAGCTCACGCGCAACAAGCTCACGATTGAAAATATCATCGCGCCTGATGCGGCTCCCGGTATTTACAGCTATCGCATCAAAACGCCGATGGGCACGACGAATCTCGGTAATTTCGTCGTCACTTCCCTGCCTGATGTGACCGAAAAAGAAATGAATGATGCAGTTGCCGACGCGCAGGAAATTAATTTGCCCGTCAGCATCGCCGGGATGATTGGCAAAGCAGGCGACAACGATTGCTTTAAATTCAAAGCCGAAAAAAATCAGACGTTAGTTTTTGAAGTCGTCGCGGTGGCGTTTGGCTCGCGGCTGGATTCAGTGCTGACATTGATGGATCAGCAGGGCAAAACCCTGGCGACGAATGACAGCGGCAATGGCGGCCTGGATTCTTTGCTTGGCTATAATTTCCAGGCAGCGGGTGATTACATCATTCGTGTCACCGAATTTGAAGCGCAAAAACCTGTCGGGACAGGCATGCCGTATCGTTTGAATATTGGCGAATTCCCTTATCTTTACAGCGTATATCCGCTGGGCGCAAAGAGCGGCACGATTAGCGAAGTCACTGGGTTTGGTTTCAATCTGGGCGAAAAAAATAAATATACTTTCACCGCCAAACCAAAAAATCCTGCTGATGATGCAATGATGCTGAAGCCGTTGACGGCAAAAGGAGAAACCTACAATTCAGTGCGCGTGGCGCTCGGTCATTATCCTGAAATTCTGGCAGCAGCAACCGCGCATAATTCAATCGTCACAGCCCAGGCAATCAACTTCCCTGTCACGATCAACGGCAAAATTAATGACGCCGACTATTACAAATTCTCAGCGAAGAAAGGTCAGCCGATAGTTTTTGAAGTGCTGGCACAACGCCTGGGTTCTCCGCTTGATTCCGTCATCGAAATTATGGATGCCAACGGTCAGCCAATTCCTCGTGCAACGATTCGCTGTGAGCTGGAAACAAAACTGACCTTGCGCGATTCAGGCTCGAACGAAGCAGGCATTCGCATCGAAGCCTGGAATGCCCTCAAACCTGGTGATTATATGATGGCAGGCAATGAAGTAGTGATGATTGACCGCCTGCCCAAAGGCCCTGACGAAGACACTTTTTTTGTGGCGGATGCGTTGACCGGAAATCGCAATGGCATGCTGGAAACCACGCCCGAAGGTCACGCTATCAACAGTCCGATTTACAAAGTTTCGCTTCATCCTCCCGGCACAAAATTTTCGTCGAATGGCTTGCCAATTGTGACCCTGAATTACAGCAACGATGATGGTGGCGGAATGTATGGCAAAGATTCCCGGCTGACCTTTATGGCTCCCAATAATGGCGAGTATTTTTTGCGGCTGCGCGATGTGCGCGGACTGCACGGTGACGACTATACTTATCGCTTGTCAGTCCACGAACCACAGCCCGATTTTACGATTGTGGCAGACACATTGAATCCAAATGTAGCGCCTGGCTTTGCGCGACCAATTACAATTACGGCCAATCGGACGGATGGTTTTGCAGGTGAGATTGAGGTGAAGATTTCGGAACTGCCGAACGGTTGGAGCGCGGCTCCCGCGACCATCAAAGCGGGACAAAACTCAACGATATTACTTTTATCTGCGGCCAGTAATGCGGTCGGAGGTTTCCCGCTCAGGATTCAGGGCAGCGCCAAAATCGGTCAGCAAAAAGTAACGCGTGAAGTCAATATTACTGAAAAGCTCAGCCTCGTTTCGCTTGCGCCGGCGCCTGAATTAGCGGTTTTTACCGACACGCAACAGTTAACCGTCGAACCCGGTGGCAAAGTTTCGATGACCGTCAGCATAAAAAGAATGAGTGGATTTGCAGGGCGCGTTCCGATTGATGTGCGCGGCTTGCCGCACGGAATTATTGTGACGGATGTTGGCTTGAACGGGATTTTGATTACTCCCACAGAAACGGCAATGAAATTTACCATTGAGGTGCAACCCTGGGTGCAGCCGGGCGAGCAACCAGTTTTCGTCGTGGCGCGAATCGAAACTACTTCTCCGCAGCGCCAGGATTTTCCCGTTGCCACCCCGATCGTTCTTTCCATTAAGGCGAAGGAAAATACCGCAAACTTAGAGCGAAAATAGTTGTGCGGGGCCTGGGATTGTTTAGAAATCAAAACCATTATAGCGGTGGTTTTCAATCGAACACTGAGTGCAACGGGCGGCGGTTGTAAACCTGGTGGCCACACACGCCCCGACTACCGCCGCTCCGTTGCAATTGGATCGTTTCTGAGGAGCAAATTACTCAAACCGTCAACCAATTCTTGAATTGAATCACAGGGGACATCGGATGGTTCGAAGGTATATTCATCTTGTCTTTTTGTCAGGGTAACAGTCATCCAACCATCAGCTACATTTTCAAATCTCACTTTCATTTTTGTTAGCTTGTCGTGCAGGTTAAGACGCCGAACGAGTGAGTTGACACGGGCGAAACCGAATACGAACAAGCCAAATTTACCACGCAAGATTTTAAAGGATAGCTGTTTCGCCTCGCGTCCAATGACTTGTTCGGCTGCGCCGTGACAAAAACGGGCAATATTTTTGCAGACGATTTTATTGCTTGCGAGATGTACTTCTCACTACTACAAAAATGAGTGCTGGGATGCCTAAGCCAAGGACGTTGTTGCATAAATGCCGAGTCCTTGCCGGAAAGAGTTTCTTTCATCCGGCGACCTTGTAACTGTCGGGCATGCCGAGGTGGGTCATCCGATT
>JAYSTY010000251.1:0-19091 GCA_043719385.1 Blastocatellia bacterium
AATTCACGCCTCATCATCGGCACGGGAAAATATCGCTCCAACGAAGAAATGATTGATGCGTTCGAGCGCAGCGGGGCGGAAATGATTACGGTTGCCGTACGCCGCGTGAATATTTCAGACCGGACGCAAGCTTCTTTATTGGATCACATTGATCTCAAAAAATTTGCGCTGCTGCCGAACACTGCGGGATGTTACACCGCTGACGAAGCCGTGCGGACGGCGATGCTGGCGCGTGAAGTCGGGATGTCGGATTGGGTCAAAGTGGAAGTCATCGGCGATCAAAAAACGCTCTTCCCTGACAACGAAGCTACGCTGGAAGCGACAAAAATATTAGTCAAAGAAGGCTTCACGGTCTTGCCTTATTTCAGCGATGATTTGATTATGGCTAAGAAGCTGATTGATGCAGGTGCTGCGGCAGTGATGCCGCTCGCCGCGCCAATTGGTTCCGGGCTTGGTATTCAGAATCCTAACAACCTGAGAATTATGCGCGAGCAAATAACCTCCGTCCCGATTATCGTGGATGCAGGCGTAGGCACTGCATCGGATGCCTGCTTTGCGATGGAGCTTGGGATTGACGGATTGCTGATGAATACTGCGATTGCTGAAGCGAAAAATCCTGGGCTGATGTCGGAGGCGATGAACCTTGCTGTCAAATCAGGGAGAATGTCGTATCTGGCGGGACGGATGCCGATGAAACTTTACGCGAGCGCGAGCAGTCCATTAGAAGGCGTAGTCAGATAAAAAGAATAGAACGCGGATGACGCGGATTATGCCGATTTACGCAGATTATTTTCCTGATAAATCGGGTTACTTTTTCTGACAATCATTAATCAGCGGAAATCCGCTAAATCCGCGTCATCCGCGTTCTATTAATTAACCATTCAACCCAACATCAAACTATGAACCGAGATACATTTACCCGTGAACTTCTGGCCGAATTTCTTGGCACATTTGTCTTAATTACTTTTGGCGCTGCCAACGTGGCGCAAGTTGTGTTAAGCCACGAAAAAAATGGCGTGTACCTTTCCATCAATATTGCGTGGGGCATCGCCGTGATGATGGGAATCATGGTCGCTGGCGGAGTCTCCGGCGCACACCTGAATCCTGCGGTTACCTTTTCCAATGCCGTCCATCGCGGGATGCCGTGGGGCAAAGTTTTACCTTATTGCATGGCACAAACTGCCGGAGCTTTTTGCGGTGCGGCGACGGCATTTTTTGTCTACCACGAAGCCTTCAATAATTTTGACAAAGGCGTTCGACAGGTATCGGGAGATTTAGGCACAGCCGGAATTTTTGCCACTTATCCTGCGCCGTATCTTTCGACGTTCGGCGGCTTCGCAGATCAATTCATCGGCACAGCAATGTTGATGCTGGTGATTTCGGCAATTGGCGATGCGCGTAACAACGCTACGCTGGGAAACCTTGGCCCCGTGATGGTTGGATTATTAGTCATCGTGATCGGCGCGAGTATGGGGATGAACGCAGGTTATGCGATCAACCCGGCGCGTGATATAGGGCCGCGATTATTTACTTTTGTCGCAGGTTGGGGAGCAGAAGTTTTCCGCGCTGGAAATTACTATTTCTGGGTGCCAATTGTTGGCCCGATTTTAGGTGGGATTGCCGGAACATTTATTTACGATTTGTTTGTCGGCAAGCGTTTTCCAGCGGAAAACTAAGGCTAAGCGGCCTTGAGTTCAGGCTCCGAAAATTGATTCAAATAAATTTTGGCAGTTTCGTAAGCGGAGAGCAATTCGCCTGATTTTGCGCATTCCTGACTACAATAAACTTTCCAGTCCTGGCCCACAATGGCCGCTATTTCTGCATATTCGTTGGCGCAATAAGCGCACTCGTTTTCAATTCGTCGTGACATCTGTCACCTCACTTTCCAGACTAGGATACATCAAAAAGCTTTAATCCTGGTTAAGAAATTATCAAATTGACAATAAATCCAGAATTCAACTGAGGAGTCTCTCAATCGTGAAAAACATCAAATTCGTTATTTCGGTTCTGTCGTTACTCTTGTTTGCAGGAATTACTTTCGCGCAAAACCCGCCACCTGTGCCTCCGCCCATTGCCCCGCTGAATGATTTACAAGTCCCGGACGGCTTTAAAATTTCTGTCTTTGCCGAAGGATTGCCGACGGCGCGGTTGATGACAGTCGCCCCCGACGGAACGCTTTTCGTGGCGCGAATGGGCAAACCTGATACGGGCGGCGAAGTCGTTGCGCTCCGCGATCTGAACAAAGATGGCAAAGCTGACAAAATCGAAGTCATCGCCAGCGGCTTCAATCGCTCGCATAGCCTGGCGTTTCACAAAGGCTATTTGTATATCGCTACGATGCCTGCGGTGATGCGCGTGAAATATGAAAATGGCAAAGCAGGCGCACCGGAAAAATTTATTGATTTACCTGTTTCGACCACTTCGCATTGGTCACGTTCTATTGCGTGGGGCAAAGATAATCGCTTGTATGTTGCGATTGGATCGTCGTGCAATGTTTGTGAAGAAACCGATGACCGCCGCACTTCGATTATGGTTTATAACGAAGACGGCAGTGGGGCGAAACACTTCGCCAAAGGCTTGCGCAATGCGATTGGAATTGCCTTTGATCCGAAAACCAACAAGCTCTGGTCGGATGATATGGGACAGGACAAGCTGGGCGAAGACATGCCACCCGATGAAATTAATTTGATTGAAGACGGTAAGAATTATGGCTTCCCTTATTACGTCGGAAAAAATATTCCAAACGCGGGACTGGAAAATGCCAAAGGTTTGCTGAAGGCTTCGGACGCGACGACGCCGGCCTTTGAATTCCCCGCGCATTCTTCACCAATTGATTTGAAATTTTATACTGGCAAGCAATTTCCCGCTGCTTATCGCGGTGCCATGCTGATAGCAATTCACGGTTCCAGCGCAACAAGTCGAAAAGAAAAAATCGGCTATAAAGTTGTGCGCGTGATGATGAAAGACGGGAAGCCTGTCGGCACGGAAGATTTTGTGACGGGCTGGCTCAAAAAAGAGCAATTTTCTGGTCGTCCGGCGGGATTAATGACAGGCGCGGACGGCGCTCTTTATATTTCCGATGATAACAAGGGATTTATTTATCGCGTCACTTATAACAAGAAATAATGCCGGAGTGCTCTCCCTTGAGGGCACTATTTTTAAGCTCATTTCAAAACGGGGAGTTGCAAATACGAAGCCAGCTTTCCGGCACGGTAAATCCGCTGTGTCGCCTTTTGAAAATCGGCGTCCTGTGCGTTGTAAATATCTACAAACTTTTGTGGATTGCGATCAATCAACGGGAACATCGAACTCTGTACCTGCACCATAATCCGATGACCTTTCAGAAAAGTATGCGCGACATCATTCAATGAATACACGACTTTGGTTGGCTCATTCGGGGTAAAGGGTTCAGGGTTTGTCGGACTATTACGGAACTTCCCACGCATCACTTCCCAGCGCACCAGCATTTGATAACCGCCCATTTCTACCTTATTGTTCGGCGGCATTTTGTCGGGCAGGACATCAATCAACTTCACAATAAAGTCAGCATCCGTGCCGCTAGTTGACACAAAAAGATTCGCCTTCAGTGGGCCGCTCAGGGTGATATTTTCTGTCAGAATTTCCGTTTGATAAACCATCACATCAGGGCGAATTGCCGCGAAGCGCTGATCCTCCAGCATATAGGTTGTCCCGCGATCATTCGTAATTTCGTTCGTGTATGGCACAGGCTTCGACGGATCACTGATGTATTCGTCAAACGCTGCTCCCTCACTATTCGCGGTCGGAGCTTCAAACGAAAGTTTTCCGTTCGCGTGAAAGTACAGCGATTTTTCCTGCACATTTGCTGGCGGCCATTGCTCGTATTTTTTCCATTCGTTCGAGCCGGTCTCAAAAATCGTCGCCTCGGCAATTTTCGCTGTGCCTTTGTCCTTCAAATAAAAATTGAAAAATGGCAGCTCAACATTTTCCTGATACCACACGCCTGTTTTTGAGCCGAATTTAATACGTCCTAATTGATCTCCGGCTCCTGTCCAGCAGCCGTGACACCACGGCCCCATTACAAAATTATTTTTAATGCCTGGATTATTTTTTTCGATGGTTTCATAAGTATTGATCGCGCCGTACAAATCTTCGGCATCGAACCAGCCACCGACAGTCAGCACCGCAGGCTTGATATTTTTCAAGTGCGGCAACACATTACGCGCCTGCCAGAATTCGTCATACGTGGTGTGTTTGATCACATCGTTCCAGTATTCGACTTCGCCTTTGTAATATTTTTTCTGAATGTTGGCGACTGATCCCATCGCCAGAAAAAATTGATAGCCATCGGGCGTCCCGTAATCAAATTCCCTGGCTTCGCTGGTGGTCAGTGTTGGGCGCGGAAATCCCAGCGCGGCATTGAAACCAAAACAATCAATTAAAAATAATGCGCCGTTATGATGATCGTCATCGCCATTGAACCAGTCGGCAATCGGAGCCTGTGGCGAAGCGGCCCTGAGCGCGGGATGCCCTGATAAAATCCCCATCGTCGTATAAAAACCGGGATAAGAAATTCCCCACATCCCGACGCGTCCATTGTGATTCGGAACATTTTTTAGCAACCATTCAATCGTGTCGTAAGTGTCGCTGGCTTCGTCAATATCGGTGCTGGATTTCTTGTTGGGATTGAAGGGGCGAATATCTTCGTAATGACCTTCGGACATGTGCTTGCCACGCACATCCTGATAAACAAAAATGTAACCTTCTTTCGCAAACAAAGGCGATGGCCCAAGGCTCTTTTTGTATGCGCCCTCGCCATACGGCGCGACAGTATATGGCGTGCGCTGCATCAGGAAAGGATATTTGGTTGCGGTGTCACGCGGCGCATACACAATCGTGAAAAGCTGTTTGCCATCCCGCATCGGAATCCGATATTCAGTTTTCGTATAAGTGGCTTTGAGATTGGCAGGAGACTGAGCACAATTTGCCACCGCAAATAAAGCTAAAAATAATGTAAGTGAAAAAAGCTGATATATTTTACGTGCTGACATTTTCCCTCAAAATTATCACCCACCCGCTACCGCAAGTGGGACTGACCTTATTTAGCAATGACAACCACCGACCGCACACCGCTGACTTTACGAATGCGCGAGACGGCATCACCTAAATCCACATCGTCTTTGGCCGATAATCTGACGGCTCCGTCTTTGACCTCAGAACGCACACGCGCAGTTTTTTCGTCTTTTTCCAACGCATCACGGATATCGCTCTGGATTTCGGCATCGCTGCGCCCGACGAAGACATCGCCGACTTTTCGTCCGGCGCGCACCGAAGCATCACTGGTTTTTTTGGCGGCGCTGGTGGTGGCACTGCTAACTTTTTTTGCCCCTTTCACGGTGGCATTGCCGGTGTCTTTGGCTAATTCTTTGGATTTATCTTTCGTCGTGTCGGCAGCATTTTTTACGGCATTGGTCGTTGCATCATAGGCCTTCTCTGTCCCGCGTTTGACGCTCTTGCCCGCATTCACAGTGGTGTCACGCGCCCCGGTGGCGGTGTCTTTCACGCCATAGCCGAGGCGCGGAATGAATCCTTTGCGGCGCGCACTTTCGACTTCTTTGCCAGTAGCGGGATATTTCAATTCCAGGCTGTTGAGCAAATCCATATCAATTTGCCCGGAGTCGGTTAACTCATTTTCTTTTTGATAAGTAATAATTGCTTCGCGGGTGTCGGCATCCAAAACGCCATGCGGCTGGTTGCGATAATAACCACGCCGTTGCAATTCAGCCTGCACCGCCGCCACTTCTTTACGCGTGATGGACAGCGGAGCCGCCTCTTTAGAAGCTGACTCATTATTGGTTTGTGCCAGACTGGTGACCAGGCTGAGACCGGAAAAGATAAAAACGAAAAGAATCAATCGTGCGGCGTAATATTTCATTGGTGCTGCTCCATAAATTTAAAAGGGGAATTACAAACCTCGACGAAGTGATTGTCGCTCGACTTCGATTTTGTATTTACCAAGTTTATTGTACAGGCGCGAGCGTTGCATTCCTAACAGTTGTGCGGCAGCTTTTTTATTGCCGCCAGTCCGTTCAAGCGTCGTTGTCAGCACGGCGCGTTCAATATCATTCCAGGTCATATTCGCCGGAATAAACATTAAGGGGTCTTCGTCTTTGCCATTGTGCGAAATACCCAGTGGCAAATCCTGGGCTTCGATGCGCGGCCCCTTTGACAGCAGCACTGCACGTTCGATGATGTTTTGCAATTCGCGCACATTACCAGGCCAGTGATAAGCAAAAAGTCGCTGGTAGGCGGTTTGCGAAAAGCCCTGCAATTGACGTTCATAACGATCACAAAACCGCCGAAATAATTCTTCGATCAAAAGCTGTAAATCCTCGCTGCGCTCCCGCAACGGCGGCACGTTAATCGTGATCGTCGAGATGCGATAATACAAATCCTCGCGCAACAAACCATTTTGGAGCGCTTCGTGCGGCAAGCGATTCGTCGAACAAATTAAGCGAAAATCTACCTCGCGGCTCTGGCTGTCACCAACGCGGCGAAAACGTCTTTCTTCCAAAACGCGCAACAATTTTGGTTGCAAATCAATCGGCATTTCGGCTAATTCATCCAGCAGTAAACTCCCTTTGTCGGCTTGTGCAATCAGCCCGATGCGATCCTGTCCGGCACCAGTGAAAGAGCCTTTGACATACCCAAACAATTCAGACTCGATTAAATCTTTCGGCAAAGCGGCACAATTAACTTTGACGAAATCGCGTTCTGAACGCCGCGAATTAAAATGGATTGCGTTGGCAATCAATTCTTTTCCCGTCCCCGAATCGCCAACGATCAAAACATTCGCATCCGTTTTGGCGATGTGTTCGATGGTTTCATAAATCGTTTGCATCGCTTTGGATGAGCCGATCAAATCGTAATATTGCTGGCGCTTGGTGAAATGTTCGCGGAGCTTAACTGATTCAGCAATCAAACGGCTGCGTTCGAGCGCTTTTTCGGTCATGAGGAAAATTTGCTCCGGCTCAAATGGCTTCTCAATAAAATAAAAAGCTCCGGCCTTGGTCGCTTCGACGGCCTGTGCGATAGAGCCATAACCCGTGATAATGATGACTTCTGTTTCCTGTTTTTTCGCTTTAGCGGCGCGTAAAATATCCAGGCCGCCCAAACTTAAATCAGTAATCACCAGATCGAAAACTTGTTGGGCGATCTTACCCAGTCCCTCTGCCAGGTTATTGGCAAGCTTAACCTCATAGCCATCCGCACCGAATAAGCGTCGCAAGGCGTCGGTATAGGAGTCTTCGTCATCGACAATGAGAATCGTGATTCCGCTATTCAAAAGTACCTCGCAGATTACGCATTTCAGGGCTATTTTAACGGTCGGGCAGAACGCTTCGTGCGTTCCGCCATAAGGTTCAATTGCTGGATCATCTTATCGCAAACTTCAATCCCTTCATTTACGTCAAGTGAGTTTTCAGCCAAACTTTTTCTCAGGAACGCCACATAAAGTTTCAGGCCGCCAAGCTGATTTTTAAAATCGTGAAGTAACTGGGAAAGAACTGCTTCGGCTTCAGGATCAGGATTCTTAGACTCAATCGTGCTCATATTGCATTGAGATATTGTAACCGCCTGGGATCTTTGGCTTTTGGTCTTTGGTTTTTGGCGAGGGATTGAACGTACTCACCCTGGCCAGAAGATTAACTTTCGCGTGACTGTCGCCGGGGACAAATCATTCGTGGAGAGATGCCAAGCCTAAAAGCCAAAGATCAAAGACCTCATCAGTTATGAGATATTTATTATCAAGGGAGGGTTAAATCCTAACACGTTTCCTTGTCTCATTAAACCACGCTTGCTAATATTTCTCTGCCGTGAATCATCCCCTGACTTGCTGGCAATAATCAGGCAAAGAAATTATTCTAAAAAAGGAAAAGACAGGTGTGATGAACTCAGCCCCTTTGAATTATTTTGGCAAAGTATTACTGGTCGAAGATTTGGATGACAGTCGTTTTATGTTGCGGCGCCTGCTGGAACTGGAAGGATTTGATGTCATCGAAGCCTGTGACGGTGCAATCGCGCTTGAATCTTTGCGCAAAAATGCCTGCGATATTGTCTTACTTGATTTAAGGTTACCCAATATTGATGGATTCCAGGTGACACGCGCCTTACGCGCAACAACTCAGTTTCAAACCATCCCCATTATTATTTTGTCGGCGCTGGATGACGAATACACACGCACCGAAGCACGCGCCGCAGGCTGTAATGATTACGTGACGAAGCCGATAGATTTAGAGCGTCTGACCGCCCTGATCAAAAAGCATATTTCGTGGGGCTATGCGTCCGGGCATTAGGTGGCAGTACCGCAGGCGGTACTGCCTCACAACTCCTCTTATCTTACCGCTGCTCTCATCGCCGCTGCCTCACCGGGATGATACGAACTTTCCAGATTCGCCTTGATTTCTTCCAGTGTGTAATACGCCGGCTTGAATTGTTTCTTTGAATAAAGCTCCGCCTGATCGAAATAATGTTTGGAGCCTGGATCGTGCCGTTGCCCGAATTGCAACAGGGAACGCGCCTGTACCTTCGGGCCGAATTCGACGATGCTCACAAATGAATGCCCAACCTGGCCATAAAACCTTTTCGCTCCTTTGGCGATGGGCGTATCAAATGGCGTGTAAAAATTGAAGACGATACCGACGTAATCGCCAGGGCCGCCTTCGACTGTCAGGCTCGGTTTATTGTCGTCGAATTTTTCCAGCGCCCCACTCGTGTGGACGCGTTGCAAACGCACCATCTCGCCCCATTGCACTTTCCACGTCCCCCACGTTTTGGCGATATTACCCATCACATATTCAAGAATTGCATTTTCCGGGAAAGGCATTTTGGCAGTCATCTGTTTGGCCGCCGGCTGCATCCGCGTGTAAGTCCACATGGTAAAAAGCGACATCGCTTCGGAATCAGTGGTAGCGCGTCCATTCCAACTCTTCAGCAATTGCACAGCGGCGGCTGTTTTTTCAGCTTTCGCAGGATCGGCAGCGTTTAGTTTGTCCCATTCAGCGACGAGAATTGGAATCAGCGTTTCCGCTTCAATGCAGCGATTATCGAAGGCGGCATTGCCCCAGTCATCAAAGGAAAATTTTTCTTTTTCGGACAACAGGCGACGTGACATTTTTGAGCGCGGCCCATCTTTTTCCGTGACCATATATTTGGGAAATTTCGACGCGTCCGGGTTATCTTTGGCGTTTTCTGCGGTTGCCAAAAATGGCGTCGCATTGCAGTTTTGCGCCCAGCCTTCCTGCGGGTTTAAGACCTGCGGCAGTTCTTCAAATTTATGATAGCCATTCCATTCAGTGCCGGGATCGCTACCGTCAACTGGTTTTGACCAGTCGTATTTTTGATCACGCTTCGGCACAGCGCCATAATAAATGTACCAGGCGTTGCCATCTTTATCGGCATACATCGTATTGAACATCGGCACATCACAACGGCTCATCGCCGCCTTGAATTCATTGATATTTTTCGCTTTGCCCATCAGGTAGCGTTGTTCCAGCGAACCGGCGCTTTCAAATTTTGCCATTCGCACCGCCAGCGGCTTGCCATCTCTGACCGCAACGATTGGCCCGTGATGCGTTTTGCGCAACTTGAAACTGCGGCTTTCCATTCCCTTGTCGGTTTTTACCTGAATTGTTTCATTCCATTCTGTCGCCGTGCGATAGCCAGTGCCGTATTTGTAATTCAGCGGATTTTTCGCGTCGTCGAATTTCTCTTCCCACGCATCAATAATGTCAGGCGTATTGACCGTATGGCTCCAGCCTAAATTTTCGTTGTGACCAAGCGTCGGAAAAGGTGAGCCGGGAAACGAAGCGCCGGACATGTTCCAGCCCGAATCGCTATGGACATGACCTTCGATCCACTGTCCAGGGCCAAAGAAAGGCTGATGCGGATTAATAAATAACATCGCATGACCGTTGGCAGATTTTTTCGGGGTGAGCGCCCAGGTATTCGAGCCAACCAGCCCCGCCGACCAAACATCATCACCCTCAGAGGGCGGAAGTCGGAAGTCAGCATACGGAAATGTTTCGGCGATTTCTGAATTTTCTACCTTGAGGCTGGCAGCTTTTGCCTGCATGAAGGAAGCTCGTTTTTCGTCAGTCTTAAAACCCAGGCGATTGATGATAAAGAGTTGATATTGCGCAAAACGTCCAAATGCCAGCAATTGCCACGGCTCGAATTTCGTGATGAGACGCGGTTTGACCTGCGGATTTTTTTCCAGGTAATAATTTAATCCGTCCGCCGTCGCCTGGCACATTTCTTTGATGTTTTTGTCTGCTTTTTGAAAATCAGCCTGGGAAAGTTTAGCAATTTCAAGCTGGCGATTCAGCACATCCTGATCCACCATTTTTTCGCCGTAAACTTCTGCCGCGCGCCCAATTGCCTGAATGTAACTGTCTTCGATTTGCCAGAAATTGTCTTCGGCCTGCGCATACATGAAACCAAACATTACGCTGTAATCGGTTGGCCCGTACACGTGCGGCACGCCCCAGTTATCGCGGTAAATCGTGACCGAGTTGGCAATTTTCTCAAAACCATTTTTCGCCGCTTTGCCGGGTTTGGCAATTGCCAGTTGTAACATCAAAGCTAACAATAAAAATGTGTAAATTGTACGGGCAGTAATTTTCATATTTTCTCCACAAGGAACGAATTACATAGTGATCTTAGTAAGAGTACTTCGAGCAGTTTTTTTATTATAAATTGCCACGCATCTTTAGTGCGTGGAAGGAGCAAGCCAGGAAATACAAGGCTTGAGCCAAACATCTGAGCAATAAATCAATAAAGTCCGAATTGCTTCAGCTAAAGCAAGTTGGAAAAAGAACTTTTTATAAATTCGGCTCAAGCCTTGTTATTCAGCACTTAGCCTGCCACGAGTTAAAACTCGTGGCAATTTATAAAACCATTCCGGCTGATTTCTTTACTACTCTCCGCCATTTGCCGCTTTATCCTGCAACTTCAATTTACGAAGCTGCCCGTGCCAGGGCGGAATTACAATCGTCACGTTGCCATAACATTTGACTTGGCAGGCCATGCGAATCGGCGAGTCTTTTTCGCCCGTGAATCCTTCGTAACAAAAAACGTTCGCCACTTTATCCAGTTCGCGTGAGGTTGGCGGCGAAATCTTTGTCGTGTCCGACAAGACGCCGACCCAGCAAGTCCCACACGCACAGGTCCGGCACTCAACGGGAATCGGACCTTCGCCTTCCTTGCAGCGCGGATCGTTCAGATGATGCAGACGTTTATCTTCCGCCGCCGCCATCGTGATGTCCTGCATATTTACAACTTTGAATTTGGCTTCCGGGTTTCCCTCGTTGAAATTGACAGTAAACCTTTTGTCCACACTGCGCAAAAATCCGAAGACTCCACCCTGGCTGTCATTATTGCGGTCAGCGATAATTTGCGCGGGAGATTTAGCCGAATGACTGATTGTCGCACTTGCCGCCTGCTTCATTTTTTCCAACCCGACCTGCGCCAAAGTCATAAACGCCGTAGCCGTAATGCCCACCAGCAAAGATTTTTCAGCGTTCACCTGCACCGCAACTTTCCCTGCGACTTCCGAAATTTGTTCGGGCAGCGAGGCGGTGGAAGTTGAAGTTTCAGCATAAGCCGCAACCGCCATTTTGACCTGCGGCCAGTAACGATGCCCGTAAAGAAAGTGGGCGGATTCGTCCACCTGCTCGGCTAATAAATATTTACCTTTCAAAATCAAATCGCGCTCGAAAATGGCACGATCATCTGCCGCCGCAAAAGCGCGTTGCAATTTGAGCGGAAAAAATGAAAACCAGATGCGCGTGGCACGTTGATCTACCGCATGAATCCCCGCTTCCAACGTAAATAAAATCTGTAACCAATCAGTATCGTCATGCTGATTGAGAAATGATTCGAATGAATTCGACATCAATGAATACTCCTTACCCGGATACTTAAAATTTTGACTTGCGAAGATAAAGAGAAAAGATACTCGGAGGCGCGAAGGAAATCAAAAGGGAAAAGGCAGGCGCTGTTTTTTTGCCCTAAATAGCTCTGCGTTTTTTGGCAGGCAGCGCAAAAATTCCCGCCTGCGCCGTCAAATGCTGTTGCAAGCTGTGACAAACAACTTCGCAAAGCTGAAAAACCGTTTCATCCGCAATGCTGTAATAAACAGTATTGCCCACCTGACGCCGCGCCAGAATCCCGGCCTCCTGTAAGGTGCGCAAATGCTTGCTCACATTCGGTTGGGAAGCTGCGACCGTTTCCGTAATCGTTGTCACACTCAATTCACCGTTCTCTAAGGTATTGAGAATCCGCAGCCGCATCGGATTAGATAATAATTTAAATCGCAGGGCGACGAGTTCCAGCGCTTCAGGGGTCAGTTTTTCTTTTTGTTTTCCTGCCATAATTTCTCAACAAGCAACTTGACGATATAACTATAAAGGAATATAGTCATCTTACGGTGATTATACACCAAACATGATCAGAAGCAATGGAGGATTTATTCATGCCCGAAACCATTCAACGCTGCCAGGTGGCCGCGTTACAAGCGCACCTTAGCACCAACAGTAACTGCCAGGTGATTGATGTTCGTGAATATTCAGAGTATTCAGCCGAACGCCTCGCCTGTGCCAAACTCGTCCCGCTTTCCGCCCTGGAGCAAAATGCTGGAACTATTAATCGTCAGCAGCCCGCTTATCTGATTTGTCGCTCAGGACAACGTGCAACGCAGGCGGCAGGCAAATTAGCCGCGCTGGGTTTTCAGGATTTAATTATCGTTGAGGGCGGCATGCTGGCGTGGAGCGCGGCAGGTTTCCCGGTTGAAAAAGGCACAAGCAAAGTCTGGTCGCTGGAACGTCAGGTCAGGTTTACGGCTGGTTCATTCGTGCTGCTGGGTGTCCTGCTCGCAATTTTCGTTCATCCTTATTTCATCGCCTTGTCAGGCTTCATCGGCGCAGGGCTTGTTTTTTCTTCCGTCACAGATACGTGCGGAATGGGAATGATGCTGGTAAAAATGCCCTGGAACCAAAAGCCAAAAGCCAGTGAACTTTGCGCAAATGCGTAAGGGCGAAAGTAGAAGAACATGGATTTACACTTTGCGGCGGCGCTTTTGTTGAGTGGCGTCATTGGCGTTTCACTTGGCTTGCTGGGCGGCGGCGGCTCAATTCTGGCCTTGCCTGTTCTGGTTTATGTGGCAGGTATTGATGCCAAAGAAGCCGTCGGGATGTCTTTGGCAATTGTCGGCGCTACCAGCCTGACCGCCAGTTTGATGCATCATCGCAAGGGGCAACTTGACGTGAAAATTGCCGCCATCTTTGGTGGGGCGGGGATTTTAGGAGCGTATTTTAGCTCGCGTCTGACGCATCTGGTGTCTAGCGGAACCCTGCTTTTGCTCTTTGCTTTATTGATGCTCGTCGTCGGAGCGCTCATGTTACGACGCCAGCAATTTCAGGAGCACGTCGGTGGCATTAATTTTCCGCTGGTTCTCGCTGCGGGTTTGAGCGTCGGAGTTTTGACCGGATTCCTTGGCGTGGGCGGAGGTTTTTTGGTCGTTCCAGCGTTGGTATTACTGGCAAAATTGCCGATGCGATTGGCCATTGGTACTTCCCTGCTGGTCATTGCGATCAATTGTGCGGCGGGCTTTGCCGGACATTGGGGGCAGGGAAATTTGCATCCATTGATGACACTCGCATTCACTGTTCTGGCAGTGGGCGGCTCTTTCGTTGGTGAACGATATGCTTGTCAGGTGTCGCCCACAATGTTGCGCAAGTGGTTTGCTGTCTTTGTGATTATGGTGGGAATTTTCCTTGTTGCGCGAAATTATCACGCGCTGATTTAATGAAGGTCTGTATGTATTTCAAACAATTCTATCTTGGTTGCCTCGCGCACGCTTCCTATTTGCTCGGCTCTGAAGGCGAAGCTGCAGTCGTTGACCCGCAGCGCGACATTGAGCAATACATCACCGAAGCCAATGTTCATGGGCTGAAAATCAAATATGTGATTGAGACGCACCTGCATGCGGATTTTGTCAGCGGCCATCGTGAACTGGCGGCGCGGACTGGGGCAGAAATAATTTTCGGCGCCAAAGCCGGAGTAACTTTTCCGCATCGGGCAGTTCACGACGGAGCTGAAATCAAACTTGGCAATGAAATTTTACGCATCATTGAAACGCCGGGACACACGCCTGAAAGCATTTCGATTCTCGTCGAAAATAAAATTTTAACTGGCGATACACTTTTTATCGGCGATGTCGGACGACCTGATTTAGCAGCCTCAAAAGGCTTCAATGCTGAGCAAATGGCGGGAATGCTTTACGAGAGCTTACACAAAAAAATCCTGACATTGGATGATGCCATCGAAGTTTACCCGGCGCACGGAGCTGGTTCGATGTGCGGCAGAAATATTTCAAAAGAAACGTCTTCGACGATTGGCGAACAACGCAAATTCAACTACGCGCTCAAACCGATGAGTAAAGAAACGTTCGTCAAAATGATGACGACAGATTTGCCCGAAGCTCCGGCGTATTTTTCCAAAGATGCAGAAATCAATCGCAGCGGCGCAGCTCCACTAACGGAACTGCCTCGTCCGCAGGAACTCACGCCACAAGCAATTAACAAACTCGCACAAGCTGGAACATTAATTCTTGATGTGCGAACTGCTGTCCAATTTGGAGCAGGCCACATCTCTGGCGCAATCAATCTTAGCTTGAACGGACAATTTGCCTCATGGGCTGGCAGCCTGATTCCGATTGGAACCCCAATCGTCCTGGTCGCCGAGGAAATTTCACAAGTTGATGAAGCCGTCACGCGCTTAGCCCGTGTCGGAATCGAAAGTGTCAGGGGTTATTTAAGCGGAGGAATGTATGCCTGGGATCAGGCGGGATTCGCCACCGCAACGATTGCACAAATGCCAGTTGACGAATTGTATGAACAGCTTAAAGAAAACGCCGACTTACAAATCATAGACGTGCGGCGTCCGGCAGAATTTCAAAGCGGGCATATTCCGTACGCAGCAAATTTTGAGCTGTCACATTTGCAGGAAAAATTTTCGCAGCTTGATCCGAACCGTGCGACCGCCGTATTGTGTGCCGGAGGCTATCGCTCCATCGCCGCCGCCAGCATTTTAGCGCGTCACGGCTTCAAACAAATTTTCAATGTCGTCGGTGGCACGTCGGCGTGGATCAACGCAGGCTATTCAACCAGCCAGTCAGACAAAATCGCTGCACCTAATCCATAAAATCCTTTTCAAACGAAACCCTCAGCCGCTCGGCAGCGTAATAAAAGCAAGGGGGCCAAAATGGATGATCTATTAGCCGCACGCTCACAAATGGCAATGTCGCTGGCGTTTCATATTCTCTTCGCCGCCGCTGGGATTGCGATGCCGTTGATGATGCTTATTGCCGAATGGCGCTGGCTTCGCACGCGTGATGAAAGTTATCTGACGCTGACGAAGAAATGGTCAAAAGGCACAGCGATTTTGTTTGCCGTCGGCGCGGTTTCCGGCACGGTTCTTTCCTTCGAGCTGGGCTTGCTCTGGCCTGGTTTTATGAAATGGTCAGGTGCGATTATCGGGTTGCCGTTTTCGCTGGAAGGCTTTGCTTTTTTCACCGAAGCAATTTTTCTCGGCATTTATCTTTATGGCTGGGAACGTGTTTCCGCACGCATGCATTTATTTTCCGGCGTCATTGTTACGCTCAGCGGTGCGGCTTCGGCAATTTTTGTCGTCATCGCCAACGCGTGGATGAATACGCCAACGGGGTTTCAGTTAGTCAACGGACAGCCTGTCAACATTGATCCAATTGCCGCCATGATGAATCCGGCGGCCTTTGGGCAAACAGTTCATATGCTGCTCGCGGCTTATGCAGCAGTCGGTTTTGCGGTCGCGGGAATTCACGCCTTTCTTTTACTCCGTAACAATCAGAGCGGTTTTCATCGTCACGCACTGGAAATTGCCCTGCTCGTTGGCGGCATTGCGGCTTTCCTCCAACCTTTTAGCGGAGATGTAATTGGTCAGGTCGTAGCGCAATATCAGCCCGCCAAACTTGCCGCACTGGAAGGCCAGTTCAAAACAGAAAAAGGCGCACCATTGCGCATCGGAGGCTTACCGAATGAAGCCACCCAATCTACACCTTATGCGCTTGAAATCCCGTATGGCCTGAGCTTATTGGCTTTTCACGATCCGCAGGCAATTATCAAAGGCCTCGAAGAATTCCCGCGTGAGCAGTGGCCGCCCGTCGCTATTGTTCATGTGGCGTTCCAAATTATGGTCGGCACAGGAACTGCGATGATGCTGGTGGCAATGTGGGCGGCATGGGTAAAATTGCGACTAGGTACATTGATCAATTCGCGGCGGTTTTTATGGGCGGTACTTTGCGCCGCTCCGCTGGGCTTCATCGGTATCGAAGCCGGATGGACAGTCACGGAAGTCGGACGACAACCCTGGATTATTTATGGTGTCGTGAAAACTGTGGCAGCCGTGACACCAATGCCCGGACTGCAAATCCCCTTTTTCGTGTTTACCCTGTTGTATATTTTCCTGGCGGTCATCGTGGTGTGGCTCATTGCACGGCAGGTGAGAGAAACGGATAAGGGCACTACTGAAAAGGTCGTATAGCGGGCTGCCAGCCCGCGTTCAAGATTTACGAAATAAAGTTTTTCGGGAAAACTAAAAATTCAAAACCTGAGCTGACGGGCTGGCAGCCCGTGCTACCAAATTTATGCCTTCAATTGAAACAATCCTGGCTGGCACGATGATGATCTCATTGACGTTTTATGTGTTAATGGGCGGGGCGGATTATGGGGGCGGCGTCTGGGATTTGCTGGCGTGGGGGCCGCGTAAAAAAGCGCAACGCGAATTAATTGCCAAAGCCATCGGGCCAATTTGGGAAGCCAATCATGTCTGGTTGATTTTAGTCATCGTTATTCTTTTCACGGCTTTTCCTCCTGCGTTTGCAGCCATTTCAACCGCTTTGCATATTCCCTTAGTATTAATGTTAATCGGGATTGTGCTACGCGGTTCGGCCTTCATTTTTCGCAGCTATGACAAAAAAACTAATGCGGTGCAAAGCGGCTGGGGGCTAATATTTTCTATTGCCAGCCTGATGACGCCAGTGTTGCTGGGCATCACGGTTGGCGCTCTGTCATCCGGCACAATCCAATTTAAAGACGATTTGTTGCTCTCGGGATTCGTAAATTCATGGTTTGCATTATTTCCCTTCGCTGTCGGATTTTTTGCGCTGACACTGTTTGCTTTCCTGGCCGCAGTTTATTTGACAGTCGAAGCCAGCGAGACAGAATTACAGGATGATTTTCGCTGGCGCGCCTTCATCGCCGGAGCCTTTGCCGGCTTGATGGCATTAATTGTTTATCTGCTCTCAGAAAATGGAGCGCCCGTCATCAGACATGACTTAAGCGCCAGTTGGTGGACGTGGCCTTTACAAATTGCGACGGCAAGTGTCGCGCTCTATGCAATGATCGCGTTATGGCAGCGGCGGTTTCGGCTGGCGCGTTTTTGTGCCGCGTTACAGGTCACTTTGATTTTATGGGGCTGGGGCAATGCGCAATTCCCTTACTTAATTGTAGCTGATTTTACGATTTACAACTCCGCCGCACCACCTGTTGCCTTACGATTAATTTTTATCGCGCTGACGCTTGGTGCCTTGCTGCTCTTCCCTTCGTTTTACTATTTGTATCGCGTGTTCAAATCCCACGAGTCTTAACGAATTGCACTCGGTTTCTGATCGGAGTAGTATTTCCATTCGTTCCAAACATCTGAAAATTTTATCTACAATTCGGAGGTCACAGCTTATGTCAGAGCAAAATTCTCGTCGCAGTTTCATCAAACAGGCAGGCGTCGCTGGTGCGCTCACTGCCGCATCATATTCCCGTGTACTCGGCGCAAATGATCGGATTCAAATGGCTATCATCGGCGCAGGAGGACGCGGGCGTAATGTGATGGAAAGCTTCAATAAAGTCGGCGCAGGCTCCGTTGAATATATCGCCATCGCTGATGTGTATGAACCTTGTCAGCAAAAGGCTGCGGCACTGGCGCGGACAGGCGCAAAGCTCACCGTTGATTACCGTGAATTGCTCAACAACAAAGACATTAACGCTATTCACAATGCGACGCCTGACCATTGGCACATGCAGGTTGTGCTTGATTCCGTCGCCGCCGGTAAAGATGTCTACACCGAAAAACCTTTCGCGTTGACGATTGAACAGGGCGCAAGAATCGTCAAAGCCGTGCGCGGTACCAAACAAATTGTCCAGGTTGGAATGCAACGCCGCAGTTCAGAAATGGTGCAGGCGGCGAAGAAATTAGTAGATGAAGGCGTCCTCGGCGAAATCGCTTTGGCGCGGGCGCAGTGGTATTGGAATCGTCCCGTAGACGTTTCCAAAATGTCCTTCAAAGGCAAACTTGATTGGGAGCGTTTTCAAGGCCCGGCTAAACATCGTGTAGCCCAGCCTGAACCCGCTCGCTATTTCGCGTGGCGCAGTTTCTTTGATTACAACGGCGGACATTTGACCGATCAGGGAACGCATTTGATGGATGTGATTCAGTGGCTCGGCAATGATGGCAAGCCGCCGAAATCCGCTGTTTGTCAGGGGATGAATACGATTCACACGCACGGCGATGTCCCGGATACGTTCAGCGCAGTCTTTGAATATCCAAAATTTTTAGCAACGTGGACGCTGTGTTATGCGAACTCGTACGAAGACAGCTGGAAGATTACGATTCAAGGCAAGAAGGCTACGATGGTGCTCGATGATGACGGCTTCCGCGTGTTTCCTGAAGAGTGGAAACGTCCGAATATTCCGCCTGCTGTGATGCATGAATTCAAAGGTGGCATCCCGACCGAACCACACGTCGCGAATTTCCTCGCTTGCATTCGTTCACGCAAAGAACCAAATGCCACGGTTGAAGTCGGACACAACGCCGTCACTGGCCCGCACATGGCAAATCTTGCGTTCAAGAGCAAGACACGCGTGACGCTCAGCGAAGATGGCATGTCAGCGAAAGCGTAAAACCGGGAACGCCCGCATCCTGCGGGCGAGTTTCTCAAAGGAAAAAGTTTTCATCGCAGGTAA
>JAYSTY010000252.1:0-7627 GCA_043719385.1 Blastocatellia bacterium
CTGATAGCCAATGATAGGATTTGGATAAAGTCCAGCCTGCACGCGCTGTCCTTCCACGGCACGAAGAGCGGCTTCGGATTGTGCCAGCGTCGGATTATTCTTGAGCGCCATTGCTTCAAGGTCATTGAGAGTCAGGACAGATATTGCACCAGCCGCTGGCTGAAGACTGCTGACAGGCATCGAATGTTGTTCATTCACGGGAGTCTGTGCCTCCCCGATTGCTGGCAATAGGAAGGTGAACGATAGGGTAAAAAAGACAGCCCTGACTGCTACGCGAGAGGCGATCAGCGATTTTCTCTGAAGCATTTATATCTCCTTGTTATCTGATGAAAATAAAATCACAGTCACAAAAGCGCGCACGCCTGTCGTATTACAGACAGACTACGCCCTGTGTATTTCTATTTAGACAAAAAGAAGAATTAAACGCGGAGGATTGTTGGTCGGGAGGTCGCAGGTTCAGGTGGAGATTCGCACGGAATAATCGTCAGTACAATTTTATCAGCAGACGGAAACAAGTCATTCACGAACCAGAAAATGTCCAGCACAACAGGCGGCGCGGGTTGCCACTGATCTACATGAAAATCCGCTGACGAAGGCGCTGCAAAAGCAGCATCATGCGATGGGCATTCGTGCGAACGATCCGGCAACGGTGATTTCTGCTCTGATTTGTCTTGATGACAGTGACCGGATTCCTGACTTGATGTAGCGTGACTGACGTTGGGTAGCGCTGCACACATTGAGAAGGCACAGACACTGGTACAAAATTGCGCACATAACAGCCCGACACTGAAGAGAACTGAAACTGCTAAAGTTGTACGCTTACTCAAATACATCAGTTTTTTAGCGTAACAGCTAGGAACAAGAGAAGCAAATCATCTTTAATTCGGTAAAGCTCATAATTTATGCGGCTTTTTTCAATTTACTCGCCAGCTTTGACAAAAATTCAGGACTCTCCAGCATTGCTATAGTAACAAATTCGTTTTGCGTCGCTTTGGCGGTTTCGATGGCCCGCCGGAGTTCGTTATTGATCTGCGTTTGATACGGCGGATTTCCCGTTTGCGTAGCGCGTTCTTTATAAAATTCCAGAATATCAGAATCAAGGTTGATGGTGACTTTTTGTTTTTGCACGGCTTTGACATTGAGATGTCTGGCGCGACGAACCTGATACGTTGCCGGACGAAGCATGTCATCATCGTTCCATCCTTTTTTTAAACCTTGCTGATATTTTTCTTTGGTGACGCGGTACGTCATTTTTTTATCCGTTGTACTCATTGTAAATCCTTTCTTCATCTGCATCGGCTTTGCGTGCCGAAATGATCCGAATTATTTCGGACTCGCGGACAGTATATGAAATAAACAAAAGTCTGATCGGCGAAAGCGCTACGATTTGATAACAAACTTCTTCCGCAGAATTCATTCCATCAAAAAGTTCGATAGCATTGAGATCATTAAACGCTTGTTCTGCTTCTTCAAAGCCAACTCGGTGTTTGCGTTTATTGCTTTTCGACTTGGTTTCATCCCATTCAAATAGCATATTGATATTATACATACTTTAGCCATACTTGATAGCCGATTCTAAAAGGGTTTTTATTCTGGAAAGAGTGAACAATGTGGAAAAGTAAAAAAGAGCGCAAGTATTAGCTCGCGCTCTAAAAAAATCATCCAGGTAAATCTAATGCGAGTCGCGGGTCACCACTGTCCCACTATTCCCCACCAGAAAATCTAAATCCGCGCCTTTGTCCGCCCCCATCACGTGGTCAATGTAAAGTTTGTAATAGCCGCGTTCAGCGTGCGGCAATTCAGGAACCCAGCCTTCGCGCCGTTTGGCTAATTCTTCGTCGGAAACATCCAGATGCAGGCGTCTGGCTTCGACATCAAGCTCGATGAAATCGCCGTTTTGGACTAAGCCTAACGTTCCTCCGGCAGCGGTTTCGGGGGAGACGTGCAGGACAACTGTGCCGTAGGCGGTGCCGCTCATGCGAGCGTCAGAAATTCTCACCATATCCGTGATTCCTTTGCGCAGAACTTTTGGCGGTAGCGGCATATTTCCGACCTCTGCCATGCCGGGATAACCTTTCGGGCCGCAATTTTTCAGGACTAAAATACAGGTTTCGTCTACGTCAAGATTTTCGTCATCAATGCGGGCGTGGAAGTCTTCGATATTTTCAAAGACGACGGCGCGTCCACGATGCTTGAGCAATTCTGGCGTCGCGGCGGATGGCTTTAAGACGGCTCCGTTCGGACAAAGATTACCGTGCAGCACTGCAATTCCACCATCGGGTTTGAAAGGGTTTTCAAGCGGGAAAATTACTTCGCGGTTGAAGCATTCAGCGTTCGCTACATTTTCGCCAATAGTTTTTCCATTCGCGGTGAGTGCGTCTTTATGGATCAAATCTCCGAGTTCACGAATGATGACAGGCAATCCGCCAGCGTAGTAAAAATCTTCCATCAGGTATTTTCCTGACGGCATCAGGTTCAGCAAACACGGAATTTCTTTGCCAAGTTTGTCCCAATCTTCCAATGCGAAATCAATGCCAAGACGACCTGCAATGGCGAGCAAATGAATGACCGCATTTGTTGACCCGCCAATCGCGCCATTGACTCTGACGGCATTTTCAAAGGCCTGGCGGGTCAGAATTTTAGAGATCGTCAAATCTTCATGCACCATTTCCACGATGCGGCGTCCGGCCTGATGCGCGAGCGCGTAGCGGCGTGAATCAGAAGCGGGAATTGCGGCATTCGTCGGCAATCCGATGCCAAGTGCTTCGACCATTGAAGCCATCGTGGAAGCAGTTCCCATCGTCATACAATGTCCGGCGGAACGACTCATGCAGGCTTCCGCCGAAAAGAATTCCTCCTCAGTCATACGACCGCCGCGCATCTCTTCGCTGAATTGCCAGACCGCTGTGCCGGAGCCAATATCTGTGCCGCGATACTTTCCATTCAGCATCGGACCGCCGCTGACAAAAATTGCAGGTACGTCACAGCTCGCAGTTCCCATCAACAACGCAGGCGTAGTTTTATCGCAGCCGCCCAACAGGACTACGCCATCAAGCGGAAAAGCGCGAATAGATTCTTCAACATCCATGCTCGCTAAATTGCGAAACAGCATCGCGGTTGGACGCATCAAGGTTTCACCCGTAGAAGTTACAGGGAACTCAAGCGGCAATCCGCCCATTTCCCAAACACCACGCTTGACGCGTTCGGCAATATCACGAAAATGTCCGTTGCACGGCGTCAATTCTGACCACGTATTACAAATTCCAATCACGGGGCGACCGTCAAAAACGTGATCGGGATAGCCCTGATTTTTCATCCAACTGCGATAAATAAATCCGGCTTTGTCCATCTTGCCGAACCAGTCCTGACTGCGAAGTTTTTTCTGCTCTGACATGGATAACCTTCCTGAATAAATTAAATTTGATTACAAACCGCTATCTTGCAACAGGTCTGACCAGTTCGGCAAATCTGGCAGACAAAAAGGTACGGTAGGCGTCGCGCCTGCCGACTACGGGCAAGCTCGCTTGTCTGACGTTCTGTGTGGTTTCCCACACACGTTATCCGCTGCAAGCCTTGCCTGACGCTGTTGGCTCGCACGTATTTTCGTTCCTGCCAATCAACGATACTCCGCCCCGATGACGAACGATGTGCTGAATCAATTCTCTTTCTTCACAAAGCCGATGAGGGCAGGGCGCACCGTTGGTTTGGCAGTCTTCGTCATCACGATTTTTTCCCTGATTGTTTTCACAAAAAAATGCAGCGCGGCAGATTTGATGAAGCCGCAAGTCATCGAAGACCCGTCAGGCTTATCGTTGCAGCATTTTTATGAAGCACTTAAGCAAACTGAACAGCAAACTCCCGCTTCCCTCACCCGAATCATTCATTACGGCGATTCCCATGTCGCAGCCGATTGGTTGACGGGAAAATTACGGCGCAATTTTCAGCGAGATTTTGGTGCAGAGTCGGTAGTGTATGAAGCACGTGGCATCAATGGCGCACGCGCTACGAAGCCCCTGGGATGGAATTGGAAGGTACTGGCTGAACAGTTTTCCAAACGCAACCCGGACTTAATTGTCGTCGCCTACGGTTCCAATGAAGTAGGCGATGCGGGCTTGGATTTGGCTGAGTACCAGCAACAATTCACCGAACTCTTACAACGTTTTCATAAGGCCGCGCCCCAGGCTTCCTTGCTGGTGCTCGCACCGCCTGACCGCAATCAATTTGTCCGAGGTAAATGGCGGGCGATGCCTGCAATGCTGGATTTAATTGCGGTGCAACGCCAGGCCGCGTTTGCCGAAGGTGCAGCATTCTGGAATCAGTTTCAGGCGATGGGTGGCAATGGCTCCATCAATTGCTGGACACAGTTAGCGCAACCATTGGCGCAAAAGGATCGCGTACATTTGACCAGAGCGGGGTATTCGTTAGTTGCCGATGCTTTGTATGCAGAATTGCTGCGCGGTTATGAGGAATATTTGAACGCCAAAGAAAATTAATAAGTCAGGTAATTTCTATTTTTCATTTTTACTACTCTTATGCTCTTCACCAATGGCACATATTTTATTTTTCTCATCGCCGTCTTTTTTGCGTTCTGGCTGACCAAACCAAAATGGCGCATCGCCCTGTTATTATTGGCGAATTATTGTTTTTACAGCTTAGCTGGAGTCAAAGCGCTGGCGTTGTTGCTGGCGCTTTCAACTATTGATTTTACGATTGCAAAATTTATTGCCACCAGTGAAGCGCAACGAAAACGTAAGTTATTGTTGTTGCTCTCAATCATTGCTGATGTTGGGACGCTGTGCTTTTTTAAATACGCAAATTTCTTTCTTGCCTCGTCAATCAGCGCACTCCATCTTGTCGGTTACAAAATCACCTTGCCGCAACTAAATTTTATCGTCCCGTTAGGCCTGTCATTTTTTATCTTCCAATCGCTTTCGTATGTGATTGATGTTTATCGCCGCACGACTGAACCCGCAAAAAATTATTGGCAATACTTAACCTTCGTTTCATTTTTCCCGACGATTGTTGCCGGGCCAATTACACGCGCCAGGCAATTATTGCCACAACTCAAATTCAATTTGCCGCTGACTGCTGAACAAGGCGGACAAGCCTTATTTTTAATTGCGATGGGCCTGATCAAAAAAATTGCGGTCGCCGATTATTTGCGTGCCAATTTCGTAGACCGTGTGTTTGATTTTCCTGAACGGTATTCCGCGCTTGAAGTGTTGACCGCAATTTACGGTTACGCCATACAAATTTACGCCGACTTTTCCGGTTACAGTGACATTGCAATTGGTTCGGCATTGTTGCTGGGAATCATGTTGCCATTAAATTTTGACGCGCCGTATCGCGCCGTTAGTTTGCCGGAGTTTTGGCGGCGCTGGCACATCACGCTCTCAACGTGGCTGCGCGATTACGTGTTCTTTTCGCTGACGGCATTGAATAAACGCAGTGCAACTTTAATGTACGCAGGCTTGATCATCACGATGTTGCTTGGTGGTTTATGGCACGGAGCCGCGTGGACATTTGTGAGTTGGGGATTGTTGCACGGAGTTGGCTTAGCGGGTTATCGCGGCTTTGAAGCGCTGCGCAAACGCTTTAGTTGGCACAGGTCAAACACAAATTTGTTTGCAATGATTGGAGTCTTTCTCACCTTTCATTTTGTCTGCTTTACCTGGGTTTTCTTTCGCGCCGAAACGCTAACACAGGCTTTGGCAATGTTGCGCTCACTGGCTTCGATGACGGCGAATACTGCCAATCTTCCCGCGCCAATCATCGTCATAACTATCAGCGGATTTGCGCTGCAATGGTTGCCATATATCTGGTGGGAGCAATTGCAAAAAGGTTTCGTGTATTTGCCCGCACCCGCGCAGGCAATTCTGTTAGCAGCCGTGGCAATCGGACTTTATTTCGTCGCCAGCAGTGATGTTGTGCCATTTATTTATGCAAATTTTTGAGGATCGTTATGAACCTTGTTCACAATAAAACTACGCAAACTATCTTGTGCTTCATCGCCTTCTCGCTGACTCCTTACTTCATTCCGGGAATGCAAAAATTCCAAGTCTTGCCCCCGATGAATTTAGCCAGGCTAACTGCCCTTCCGAATGCCGAGGCTAGTACGAATGAGCAAACTAAATTTGCCGCAGTCGTAATAGCAACGCCGGGCGAAATCGAAGACGCTTCTGGTAAAGCTTTGCATCATTTCTTTGCTGCGCTCAATCAAACGCAAAATGGCAAGGGCATCATTCGCATCAGTCATTACGGCGATTCTCCGATCACGGGCGACATGATTACTTCGACAGTGCGCCGCAAATTGCAATTGCAATTTGGCGATGCAGGTCACGGGTTTGTGCTGCTGGCAAAACCCTGGAGCTGGTATCAGCACCTCGGCGTGAAGCATGAAGCGAGCGGTTGGGAAAGCGACCCAATGTTTATTGGCAAAGGCGATCATCGGTTTGGCTTCGGCGGCGCAAGCTTTACTGCGCGAGCAGCAGGAAGCACCGCAAATTTTAGCACCGCCGATGAAGGCGAAACTGGCAGAAGCGTGTCGGCCTTCGATATTTATTTTCTGGCGCAACCTGGTAGCGGTGAATTTGACGTGGCAATTGACGGCACACAACAAGCCCATGTTTCCACCGCCAGCAATGAAACGCGTTCCGGCTTTTATCAAATCAAAGTGGCTGAAGGACAACACACGCTCACCATCAAAACTGTCGGCAACGGCGAAGTGAGAATGTTTGGCGTCACGCTCGAATCCGGTACACACGGCGTGCAATACGATTCGCTGGGCGTCAACGGTGCATTTGTCGGTTTGCTCAATCGTTATATGGACGAAACAAGCTGGGCGGAACAATTGCGACATCGCCAGCCCGATTTGGTCATCCTCGCGTATGGAGCGAATGAAAGCGAATACGAAAACTGGCCAATGGAGCAATACGAAAACGACACGAAAGAAGTCGTGCGGCGCATTCGGGCAGCGTTGCCTGAAGCTTCGATTTTATTTGTCGGCCCGATGGATCGCGGCAAACGCGGCCCCGGCGGAGCAATCATCACACGCCCAACCATCCCCAGACTGGTCACGGCACAGCGGCGGCTCGCAACGGAAACCGGCTGTGCATTTTTTGATACGTTCACGGCGATGGGCGGCGAAGGCACAGTCGCACATTGGCGTGAAGCCAAACCAACTTTGATGGGCGGCGACCTCACTCACCCCACATGTCAAGGCTCAGAAATTGTTGGATCATTAATTCACGACGCATTGCTTCGGGCTTACGAGCGTAATGTTCCGAAAGCGTAAGATCAATAGTTCTAAATTTTAATAGTCTTCGCGGCTCTGCCGCCCCCATGTGCAGAAAGGCTGTGCCTTTCCGAGTGCTCAACTATCAATCAGGGCTATGCCCGTTTGTAAACTACGGGCATAGCCCAAAAGAGAGGTTAAAGCCTGCGGTTGGGCATAGCCACAACCGCACATCAGGCGGCAGAGCCGCAAATTTTGAACTATTGAGGATAGCTATTCTATCTGTCCGTTAATAAAAATAAGAAAGGAAAAATATGTTACCAAACGCAATCATTAATTATTTACAGCAGGCTGCCAAAGAGGCTCGCACCGAAATGCCGGATCGCAATACTT
>JAYSTY010000253.1:0-7526 GCA_043719385.1 Blastocatellia bacterium
GATCTGTCGTTAAGCGTCAGATGGTCAGCGATGTTCCGCTCGGTGCGTTTCTCTCTGGCGGCATTGATTCCAGTGCCGTAGTCGCAGCAATGCAGCGTCAATCAAGCCAAAAGATCAAAACGTTCACTGTCCGATTTGAGCATGCCGCGTTTGACGAAAGCAAAATTGCGCGTGAGGTAGCGCAGCATCTGGGTACTGATCATCACGAATTTGTTGTTACCAACGGTGGATTTGTTGCGGAAGATTTATGGCGGATTATTCGGCACGCAGGACAGCCGTTTTTAGATTCGTCTGCCATCCCAACCTTTATTCTCAGCAGTAAAGTTAAAGAGCATGTCACGGTCAGTCTTTCCGGCGATGGCGGTGATGAGATGTTTGCAGGCTACCGCGTCTTTGAGGCGTGTTTGGGAATAGACCAGATCGCCCGCTTTGTTCCGCGTGCCGTACTCGCGACGGCAGGGAGTGCGCTGCGAAAAGTTGCCAATACGCCCGGCGCAGAGCAAGTCCAGATGATTGGAAAGTTAATGCGCGCAACACGGGCTGCCGCACTGCCCAAAGAAGACCGGGCCTGGAAAATGGGGCCGTTATTTGAGGAAAGTGTGTTGCATAAGCTGGCCTCACCCTGGTTACGACAGCAATGGCACAACCAGCAAACAAATGCTGTCCACGAATTACTTGGCGAGCAGGCAGGGATGACGCGGTTACGCCAGGTAATGGATTGCTGGCTGCGCTACTTTTTGCCCTCCGATATGCTGGTCAAAGTGGATCGAATGAGTATGGCTGCTTCACTGGAAGTAAGAGCGCCCATGTTAGATGTAGAAATGGCTGAGCTTTCGATGAGCTTGCCGGATAATTTATTGATTCGCGCCGGAACGACCAAATACATCCTGCGCAAAGCCATTCGGACCTGGTTACCCGACAGTGTTTTCACGCATCCCAAATGGGGCTTTACCATTCCGTTGCACTTATTCCAGAACGAAAGCTATCGTGACTTATGTTCTGAGTTATTACTTGAGACTAAGAACGAAGTAATGAACGCTCTTTTCTCAAAGTCGGCCCTGGAAAGAATTGTTTCTCGTGGTCTTGATCGTAATTCCGGGGTCGGGGATTTAATGGCCTTTCAGGCCAGCCAGCAAATTTGGGGACTCTTAAATCTGGCCGGCTGGATTCAACTCTATAACGTAAAACTGTAATGATAAATCAGCAGGTATTAGTTACAGGCGCAACCGGGTTTGTCGGTCGGGTAGTTTGCCAGCATCTGGCAGAAGCCGGAATTGAAGTACGAAAAGCGCTGAGAAGCTCACCGGAGAATCAACCCAATTCCTGTGTCGTCGGCGAGATAGACGGCATGACGAATTGGACGCAGGCACTGGCAGGAATTGATTCTATTGTCCATTTAGCAGCCCGCGTTCACGTGATGAAAGATAACAGCGCAGACCCGCTCCGCGAATTCCGCAAAGTAAATCTTGACGGAACCGTTAACCTCGCCCGACAGGCGGCTCAGGCTGGTGTGCGCAGACTTGTTTTTATCAGCTCCATCAAGGTCAATGGTGAAAAAACGGAGGGGCAGGATTTTACCGAAAATGATGATCCCGCGCCGCAAGACCCTTATGGCATCAGTAAATTTGAAGCTGAGCAGGAATTGCGACAAATCGCAGATAAGACAGGATTAGAGGTCATTATCCTGCGTCCGCCACTGATGTATGGGCCGCTGGTAAAAGCAAATTTCTATCAGTTGATGAATGCTATTTATCGCGGCTGGCCGTTGCCGCTGGGAAGTATTCATAATCAAAGGTCGTTACTTTATGTAAATACTTTTGCCGATGCGATCAAGACTTGTCTGAGCCATCCTAATGCCAGCGGAAAAACTTTTCTGGTGAGTGACGACACAAGTATTTCGACTGCTGATTTGGTAACTAAGCTGGGTTACTTTTTACAACGTACTCCGCGCTTACTAAATGTACCTGTCGTGTGGATGAAGTTAGGCGGGAAATGTCTGGGGAAGTCTGCGGTGATAGAGCGACTTACTTCATCTTTAGTAGTTAATAGTAACAAGATACGACAAGAACTGGATTGGACATCGCCTTATAGTTTCGAGGTAGGAATGCAAAAGACGGTCGAATGGTTTTTGGCGAGTAAGTCGCAACAAAACTGATTGCTCCGCTATGAACAAAATTGAAACAGGCGTCGGCATCATTATCGCTCTTGCTCTGCCTGGCAGTGCTATTTTAACGGGCTGGGTGCGGCGTCTGGCGATTATTGACATACCCAATGAGCGAAGCTCTCATGCTCAACCCACACCGCGTGGAGGTGGCATCGCGTTGGTCGTGATGACGCTGATCGGCTTGCTTGGCAGTCAGATGATTTGGCAGCTAACTACCTGGCGCGGACTGCTGATGTATGTTGGGGCAGCGTCCTTAATCGCCGTGATTAGCTGGCTGGATGACCTGAAATCGTTATCCAGCAGGAGCAGATTTTTAGCGCATTTGGGAGCGGCGGGCTTAGTGATTGCCGCGTGGGGATACTGGGAAAAAATTGCGTTCCCTGGATTTGGCAGTATTCAGCTCGGATACTTTGGCTTGCTGCTCACCCTGTTTTGGATCGTCGGCTTAACGAATGCCTATAATTTTATGGATGGCATTGATGGCATCGCGGGCGGCCAAGCCTTTGTGGCAGGGATTAGCTGGGCACTGGTTGGATGGCTGATTGATGACAAGTTCATCTTTGCAATCGGCGGATTATTAGCTGCCAGCAGTTTGGGCTTTTTGTTTTTCAACTGGGCGCCAGCCAAAATCTTTATGGGTGATGTCGGCAGCGCGTTTCTGGGTTTCACTTTCGCGGTTATCCCCGTAATGGCGACCCGCGCTGCCCCGCTCAACCGTGACCTGATGCCGTGGGTCGGTATTCTCTTAATCTGGCCGTTTATCCTGGATACCAGCGTTACCCTGCTGCGACGATTAAGTAAGGGCGAGAATATCTTTCAGCCTCATCGTTCCCATTTCTATCAACGGCTGGTTATTGCGGGCTATAGTCACAAAAACGTCAGCTTACTTTATATCGGCTTAGCTATCATCGGTAGTATTTTGTCTTTATTCATCACCTGGAGTAACTAATCAATCGCAGCTAATGTTACTACCGTAAGGTCTATCGGTAACTCTAACACTAGCGAACTCAGTACAACTCATTAGACTCCCCCAAAAGAAACAATTTCGCTTGATACCTATCGCTCTATGCGGCAGGTATCAAGCGGTAACCCCTGCTAAAATTTTTCTTTAACACCCAACGAGTCTTATGCAATCACAATTCATTAAGTATCGCACCATAATTATTGTTGCCTCACAAGTCGTCTTACTTTTATTAGCCTATCTGGTGAGCTTCCTGCTGCGCTTCGATTTCAGGCTCCAGGGATTAGGCTACCGCCACATTATTCTACAAACGATTCCTCTTTTGCTGGTCATTAAGCTTGCGACGTTCGGTTACTTCCGCTTGTTTAGTGGCTGGTGGAAGTATGCGGGGATGAGCGACCTGCTGGATATTGTGAAGGCGGCCCTTGTCAGTTCCACCCTGCTCTATCTGGCGGTTTATTTCCTCTTTGGGGTAACAGGCTATCCTCGCTCAACTTTCCTGATTGATATGCTGTTGACGGTCGGCTTCATCGGCGGTGCGCGATTTGTTGTCAGGGCATATTCGGAACAGGCACGGTCAACGTCATTAGGGGTTAATACCTTAATTGTAGGCGCAGGACGAGCCGGTAATTTGATCGTCCGCGAATTAAAAAGTAATCCGGCCCTGCGTTATAACCCGGTGGGATTTGTTGATAACAATCCCAGTAAGAAAGGGGTTCGCCTCCAGGGCGTCAAAGTGCTGGGGACAACCGCCCACCTGCCACAGTTAATTGAAACCTATCAGGTCGCACGTATTTTAATTGCGCTGCCTGAGGCGAAGGCAGAGGATGTTCGGCACATTGTGGACATCTGTCGTGCCTTCAAAATTGAGTTTCAAATTCTGCCGCCGATGGCGAATCTGATCAACGGCTCGGTTGCCTTAAATCAGGTTCGTACCGTCAGGATTGAGGATTTGCTGGCCCGCGATCCGGTGCGCCTCGACCTGGATGAGATCGGAGCAAAATTGACGGGCAAAACGATTATGGTCACGGGCGCAGGCGGTTCGATTGGGTCAGAACTTGTCCGCCAGGTGGCCCGCTTCAAACCAGATCGGTTGATTCTGTTTGAGCGGTCAGAAAGCGACCTGCACAAAATAGATATTGAACTGGCAGCAAATTTTCCTAACCTGGATTATGAACCGGTAATTGGTGACATTCTGGATACATTGCGGCTGCGCGAGGTGTTTGCCGAATATCGCCCGCAGGTAATCTTCCATGCGGCGGCATACAAACATGTCCCGATGATGGAAAAAAATTGTTTTCAGGCAATCACCAATAATGTGATGGGAACTTACAATCTGGCGATGACAGCCGATCAGTTCAAAGTCGAAGATTTCGTCATGATCTCATCCGACAAAGCGGTGCGCCCAACCAATATTATGGGCGTGACGAAACGTGTGGCGGAGTTGTTGATTCTGGGATTGCAGGATCATTCGACGAAATTTGTCTCGGTGCGTTTTGGCAATGTGCTGGGCAGCAACGGCAGCGTGATTCCCCTCTTCCAGAAACAAATTGAAAATCGCAAGCCCGTAACGGTAACTCACCCCGAAGCGGTGCGATATTTCATGACAATTCCCGAAGCCGCGCAGTTGGTGTTGCAGGCCTCAACGATGGGACAGGGCGGCGAAATTTTCGTGCTGGATATGGGCAAATCCGTCAAGATAGTTGATCTGGCGAAAAACCTGATTCGCTTGTCGGGATTAGAACCTGAGCGCGATATTCCAATCGTGTTTACCGGATTACGCCCGGGCGAAAAACTTTACGAAGAATTGAAGCTGGATGGCGAAGAGATGAAGCCTACGCCGCATCAAAAGATTCATGTGCTGGATGGCGGGCAGGTTAGTTTCCTGCAAGTGCAACGCTGGGTAGACGATTTGGGCGAACTGGTCAGGCAAAAAAATATCGCCGGGCTGGTGGCAAAATTGCAGGAAATCGTGCCGGAATATACGCCCAGCAATGAAATTTTAGAAAAGGCTGAAGTGGAAAGCACCTTCCAACTTGCAACAGTTCAAATACGATAACAACCAAACCATACATGACGCAGATGAGTCAGGCAACGCGCCGCTAAAATAACGCTTACGTGCCTTTATCTCATCTGCGTTCTATGCAACCTCTCAAAACCTCTCCCAATAACAAGTTCTCATTTACCTTAAAATTTATGCTGAAAATTATTCGCAACGGCGAATTGGCTTACGCTGTAAATTGGCGTCAAGCCGTGCCCTCACCCGTTGGCAGTTTTGCCAGGCGACTTTTGCGGAGTGTAACTCTCACCACTCTGGCAGAAATTCAAAAAGCCTCCTCGCGCAATTTTTTACGTGCGATCTATTGTCATTACGTCTTCGACGATCAGCGCGAACAATTTGAAGAAATCATCACCGCGCTAAAGAAAATCGGGACGTTTGTTGATACGGATACTTCCCTGGAAATGCTGGCGGGTAAACGCGCAATTGATGGGCGTTATTTGCATCTTTCTTTTGATGATGGCTTTCGTAACATTTTCAAAAACGCGGCGCCGATTTTGCAACGTCAGCAAGTGCCTGCGGCTTTTTTTGTGCCGACAAGTTTGATGGAAGCGAACTGGCAGCAGACCGCCGATTATTGCCAGCTTGTACACATGACGGGTGTGACCGAAATGGTGAATTGGGAAGAATTGCAGGAGATGTCGCGGATGGGGTTTGAGATTGGTTCGCACACGCGCACGCACGCACGGTTTTCGGCGATTTCACAAAATCCTGCATTGCTGGAAGCTGAAATTATTGGTTCCAAACACGATCTCGAAGATCGGCTCGGCAAAGAATGCAAATACATCGCGTGGCCGTTTGGCGAACAAAGCGATGCCGATAAATTGTCATTGCAAATGACGCAGCAAGCTGGTTATCGCGGATGTTTCAGCGCGGTCAGAGGCACCATCAATCCACAGACTACGAATCTGTTTCAAATCCCGCGCCACCATTTCGAAGCCGAATCACCGCTCGCACATATCAAAGGATTCGCACGCGGCATGTGGGAAGGCAGAGCGTGAACATCGTCATTCTTACTTCCATCCGCAACAGTATCGCTTCGCGTTGTCTGCCTGTGCTGTGCGCTCATCCAAACCTTAACGTCACGCGTGTCATCCTCGCGCATGGCGGCTCGCCCAACAAAAAGCGTAACTGGAAACGCCGCCTGCAAAAAATGTGGCGCATCGGTTTGCCCGGTGCGCTCAACGGCATTCGATTACGGGCCTGGTACGCCGACAATGACGGAGCCGATATTGCCGACGTTTGCCGCGCACACAATATCGAATTCGTCGAAACAGAATTCGTGAACAGTGACCAGACCCGCGCTTTCTTTCGCACGGCTAATGCGGATTTAGGTTTGTCATTGGGGAATGCGTACATCGGCAAAAGCGTGTATTCATTGCCGAAATTTGGGATGCTGAATATTCACACCGAATTGTTGCCGCGCTTCCAAGGCGCACAAAGCATCATCTGGCCTTTGTACGAAAACGTAGCCGAAACCGGCTTCGCAATTCATCAAATTGACGCGCACATTGATACGGGAAAAATTCTTTTGCAGCAAAGCTACCCCATCCATTTTTATCCCACGATGCGCACTACCGTAGAAGAAAACCTCAAGACCGCATGGCAAAAAATTCCCATCGCACTGGCGGATGTCTGCGCTAATTACGAAGCGTACCAAAGCCAGTCCAGCCCGCAAATAAAAGGCAATTCCTACACCACGCCCACGCTCTGGCAATTTTTGCGCATGGTCAGAAACCATCGCAAAATGTACCTCGCCAGCCAGACTTGAATGAAAGCGTGCATAATTCAGAGAGTTCCAAATTCGGCTCCAGAGGAGCCAAATGTTTATAGCAATCTCCTTGGAGGGATAAAGCCATCCACAGCTATAAATATGTCGCGCCGCTGGCGCTGAAAACCTCGCCCAACCGCTGGAAACACAGACCCGGAATTGCACATAAGCATCACTTGAATAACCAATCATAGACTTCAGCCTGCGTTTTTAGCTCGCGTAAAATTGCGCACGCTTCCTACCCTTTTCCAGGCAAATAAATTCCTCGACAACTCCATGCGCCTCAGATTAAACTGATTATGTTCATGATCACACTATCGCAGTCAAAAATTGGAGAGTCTCACACCATGAAGAAGGTTGTCGAAAAATGTATTACGAATTGGGAAACAGCTTTATTGGTATTCTTCCTCGTTATAGCGATTCCTACGATCTGTCTTGTTCCCAAATATCAGATGTTAGAGTATCGGGCAGGACTAGAGCTTGTTATTAACTTATGACTAATAAAATCAGCATTTTACAGGTATTTTGTAAGTGGCGACTTAGTCAAAAGGCTCAAAAAGTAAGTTGCTGA
>JAYSTY010000254.1:0-18789 GCA_043719385.1 Blastocatellia bacterium
CCCGGCATAAGCTGACGACATCTGCCCTGTCGTTTCGGCAACGGTGTAATCAGGGCTGACAAGGCCGTCTTCAGGCGCAACGCCAACGGCTCCCTGCCACATCCGCATTTTGTTGAAAACAATGTCACCTTGTCGAGCAACTTTGTAAGTATTGAAGTCTGCAATAGTGCTTTCGATTCGATCATCTGAAAACTCACGCAACACGACACCCGCGTTGATAGAAACTTCCAGCAGCGGCAATTCAGGTTCTTCACGTTCATCGCGTTCACGAAACAACAGCACAGCGCGGCGAGTTCGCCAATGTGTCGGAATCTTCCCCAGCCAAGAGATTCCAGAATCACGAAAGGGGACGTTAGAATCAAGGCCGCGTGTTATGGCGTGGGTAACGAGTGCTTGCTGCTTCTCCGCTAATAATTCCAAGATACGCTCCTTTGCTGCTATCAATTTATCGAGGCGATCTGTTTCAGGGTCAAGAAAATCCGCAATATCACGTTGATGACTGGGTGGAGGTAAAGCAACTTTTATGTCGTATGCGGTTTCCCGGTTTAACCCAGGGACAGCCGCCTCATATGACCCCTCATCAAGCCCAAGTGTCTGTAATAACCAAAACAACCAGCGGAGATTATTCCTAGTCGTAGAAGAGTCAACGAAGAAGGTCGTATCGGAAGCAAAGCAAGGCTCGTCACTCCAGTTAATTTTCCCGTATGAGCCTTTGCGCCCTACAATAATTACTGGTCCAGCAGTATTGGGGCGAGACAATGAAGCATAAGAGCCATTTGATCCGAAAACCTTGAATGAGCCATCGTGTACCTCATCCACTGGGAGAGCGTCGCCATAATTGAACCGCGTGACAAACTTCAGTTTGGCTCGTTGAAATTTCACGCCGTTACCTCCCTCAACAACCGCACAATTTCTTCCTCCGCTCGCTTCAAATCCGCATCAATCTCTGCTAACGGGCGGGGCGGTGTGTAGCGGTAAAAGTGGCGATTGAAGTTGATCTCGTATCCCACCTTATCCTTGTCACGATCCATCCAGGCATCGGAAATGAAGGGCAACACTTCACGCACGAAATATTCGTTAATGTCCTCTTTAAGCCGCACATTCTCGTAATCGCGTAAGTCAACATCCGGCTCGTAACCTTCTTCGCGCTTACTGTCACAAACGGGCGCAGCGGCGGAGTCTTTTTTTGTGAAGGCGCTGCGAAAGAGTTTTTGCTCCGTTGCGTTCCAGCGCGACTTGCGGTGGCGTAACAACGCTTCAATGTCTGCCCACACTTTGTTCCAATCAAGCTGAGGTTCACGCCCGAATTCGTTATCAATTGCCTGCACATCATCCAGCAAATGCGGACAGGCATCAAGAAACCGTGCTTTGTCTGTTACTGACATTTGATACCGCAGCCGCAGCGGTCGCTCGACTGTGACGCGGGTATAACCAAAATCTTCGTTATCGAAAATCTTTGACAACTCGCTTTCAGCAAAACGCTGGTAGAGGTTGCGGATTTCGGCAATCTGATCTGGCTCTTCGTCTTTGCCTTCGCCGAGTCTGCGGCGTTTGTTGCCCATACTGCGCCGCATCGGAAGATACATTGTCCGCGCATCCAGAAGCTGGATTTTGCCTCTGCGGTTTTCCTCTTTGCGATTGGTAATAATCCAGATATAAGTGCCAATGCCTGTGTTGTAAAAAATCTGTTCCGGCAAGGCGATGATTGTTTCCAGCCAGTCTTTTTCGATAACCCATTTGCGAATTTCGCTCTCGCCCGACCCCGCACCACCTGTAAAAAGTGGTGAGCCGCTAAAGACGATGGCCATACGTGAACCGTGTTTCTTTTTGGCAGGCGCAACTGGCTCGAACTTGCTGGTCATGTGTTGCAAAAAGAGCAGCGCGCCATCATTAACGCGTGGCAAGCCCGCCTGAAATCGGCTTTCCTTCCCTTTCTTACCTTCGTCAAATTCATTTTTAATTTTCTGGTATTGCTGCTTCCAGTCCACACCGAACGGTGGGTTGGCGATCAGGTAGTCAAACTTGTTATAGGGCGGTTCATTAAAGCGGTCCTCTGTGAAGATGTCGCCGAAACGCACGTTATCACTTCCGCCATTCTGATCCACTTCCTTCATCAACATATCGGATGCAGCTATAGCATACGCACGCTTGTTGTAATCCTGACCAAAAACATGGAGTTTGGCTTTGGAGTGATGTTCGCGCAGGTAGTTTTGCGCCTCTGCTAACATTCCTCCGGTTCCACAGGCAGGATCAAGCAGTTTGCGCTTTGTGCCGGACGCAGCCAGCAATTCCGCATCATTAACAAACAATAGATTGACCATCAAACGAATGACTTCACGCGGTGTGAAGTGATCACCAGCCGTTTCGTTGGCCAGCTCGCTAAAGCGATGGATTAGGTTCTCAAAAATCAGCCCCATCTGTTCATTCTGTACCCAATCAGGATGCAGATTCACATCGCAAAATGACGAGACCACCAGCGGGAGTACGCCCGCTTCGTTCATCTTTTTGATCTCGTACTCGAATTCAAAATATTCCAGGATCGTTCGCACATTGCCTGAAAACCCCTTGATGTAGGCCCGCAAATTCTTTGCAATGTGATCGGGATCATCCTTGAGCGTCTCGAAGGTAAATGGTGAATGATTGTGAAAGCGTTGGTGAGCGACCTTGTTTAGTGCCTGATCAAGGGTTTCGTCCTGGTACTTCTTTTTGACTTGGTCGTATTTTCGAAGCACTGCCTTTTTGGTTGGTTCAAGGACGCAATCAAACCGACGCAGTACAGTCATCGGTAACATCACACGCTCATATTGTGGCGGACGATATGGGCCACGTAGCAAATCAGCAATTTGCCAGATAAGATTTGAAAAGTATTTAGGGTCGGGCATTATTCAATTTACAGTGTCTTGGATTTAATGCACTGATCTCAGAAAACATCGGTAATGCTTCTTAAGCTCAGATCAAATTTGATATGTCATTATAGCAAGGTATCAAGACCGCCGAGCGGCAGTGTTTAGTTTCATTTTTCCATAAGCAGCGAGTATAGAGACGAATTCAATTTTTGCCCAGTCCCTGCTTGATTTCTTAACTGGTATTGAATTAAGGAAAGTAGCGTAACCAGCCATGATTGTGAATGCAATACAGGCACAACCCTGGCTGGTTACGCTACTTTTTTCTAACTACTATTTTCAGTTTTTATGTGGCAACGGCATCGTTGAATTCTGCGGTGGTACGCCATCAACCGTCTTCGGTTCCATCAATTCAATCCGCGTGCCGTCGGGATCGAAGAGGTTCAGTTGGCGGCGGCGATTAATGCCGGTGCGGATTTCCAGGGGGCGGGTGTATTGCTTGCGATACGGGCTGGCTTCGAGTTGCACGAGGGCTTTTTCGATGTCGGGGACTTCGAGGCAAATGTGGTGCTGGCTGCCGCGTTGGGTTGGTGCGGGTTGCTCGGCGTAGAGCATGAATTCTACATAATCCTGGCTCTCCGGCAAACGCATATTCAGCCACGACACGACCGTCGCATTTTTTGCGCTGCCCCGCCAGAATTCTTTCAGGCCTAAAATATCGGTGTAAAATTTATTCGCTTCCGGCGCATTGCCGACAATAATTCCAACGTGCATTATTCGTTTTGAAATTGGACTGGTAGAAAGAAATTTCCCCTGCTCGCGCCGCGTCCAACCGCTCGGCTCATATTGCGTAATTTCTACGGTGTGGCCTTCAGGGTCTTTGATATTGAAGCTCGTATTGCCGATGCGGACTTTGTTGACTTTATCAGGAACTTTGACGCCTTTCGCTGCGAGATAGACGCGCAACGCTTCAGCATCGTCGGTCTGAAACGCGATGTGGTTCAGCCGATCCTGTTCAGGTTTCAAGCCGGGGAAAATTTCGATGTATTGATTTTCGTTGACCTTGAAAAACGTCATGCTCAGTGAGCCATCGGCGTTTTTCAAATCATACGGTTCCTGAAAACCGAGGAAGTCATGATAAAAGCCGCGCGCCTTTTCGATGTCGCTGACATACAGCGCCATGTGCGCGACACCCAATAAACGCGGGCGTTTTGGCTCTGTCGCGGCGAATGAGATGAACGTCGCACACAACACGACAGCAAGAAAAATTCTTTGTAACATTTTTGGTTCCCCTTTGATTTTTAAATTCCCTACTTCGCTTCCATCACAACTCTTTTGAGCTTGCCGGTGAAGGCAAAGGGCGATTGATAGCTTTCCGCCACAGGCGTCGAAGGATCGCGTCCGGCGGTGATGCCTTCGCTCAGTCCGAAGGTCAGCGGCACTGTATGCGGGACAGCACCTTCGCCTACTTTGTGGTCGTTGATGAAGAGCGCCGCCGTCCCCTGATTTTCGCCTGTGCTCGTGAACTCCATGCGCAATTTTGCCGCGCCTTTGGGAACAGCTTCGGTTGAGGTGATGATGTAACGTTCGGCACCAAAATAGTTGTACACAAACTGCAAGCGATTATTCTGGACAAAAAAGCTGAACCCCGCGAAGCGTCCGCCCAACGATAAGAGTACGCCTTCTGCGCCCTGCGCCGGAAGTTCTACGTCAGCGGTGAGACTGAAGGAACGATTGCGAATGTTGGGCGCATTGCTGGTGGGGCTGGTCGTCATCCCCGAATAAAAAGTTGTTGCGCCTTTGGGACGATTTGTCGCGGGCTGTCCCAGCACACGAATGATGCCGCGATCATCCAGCGGCAGCACATTGAATTTTCCGGCTTCGCTCCACCAGCGCTCAATCATTTCGCGCAGCTTTTCCGGGTTCTTTGCGGCCAGGTCGTTATTTTCTGAAAAGTCTTCATCAACTTTGTAAAGCTCCCATTTGTCTTTTTCAAAATCAGTGTTCGCCGTGTGAAAGGCGACAGCTTTCCAACCTTTGTGGTAAAGCGCACGGTGCCCAATCATCTCAAAATATTGCGTCTCGTGACGGCTCAGCGCAGATGAATCATTCAAACTGTAGAGCATGCTGCCGCCATCAAACGGAGCCTGATCTATGCCATTAATTGTTTTTGGTTGTTTGATTCCGATGGCTTCCAGAATCATCGGTGTCACGTCTACGAGGTGATGATATTGCGTGCGGATTGCCCCTTTGTCTTTGATACCTTTCGGCCAGTGCACGATGAATGGATCGGTATTGCCTCCGGCGTGCGTGTTTTGCTTGTACATTTTGAAAGGCGTATTGCCCGCCATCGCCCAGCCCATCGGATAATGCGGATAAGTCGTCGGGCCACCCATTTCATCAATATATTTCAGGTTCAAGGCATCGTCTTCGGGCACCTGATTGAAATACCGCACGTAATTGTAAGAGCCAGTCAGTCGTCCTTCCTGACTTGCGCCGTTGTCGGAAACTACAATAAAAATAGTATTGTTGAGCTGCCCGGCGTCTTCCAGGAAATTCAGCAGGCGCCCGATGTTTTCATCTGTGTGCGTCAAAAACCCGGCGAAGACTTCCTGCAAGCGCGCATACAATTTTTTCTTATCGGTGGGCAATTCATCCCACGCCTGAATTTCGGGATTGCGCGGCGGCAACACTGTATTTGCAGGCACGATGCCCATTTGTTTTTGGCGCGCTAAAGTTTCTTCACGAACTTTGTCCCAGCCTTTATCGAATTTGCCTTTGTACATTTCGATGTATTTTTTCGGCGTGTGCAATGGCGCGTGAGCTGCGCCGTAAGCCAGGTTCATGAAAAATGGTTTGTCGGGATTCACCTGCTTTTGTTCAGCTATAAAACGAATCGCCTGATCGGTTAAATCTTCGGTCAGGTGATAGCCGGGACGCGTAGGCGTTTCGATGTTGTGATTGTCCGAAGCCAGATGCGGAAACCACGAATTTGTCTCACCCCCAACGAATCCATAAAATCGCTCAAAGCCCATGCCCAAAGGCCAGCGCTCAAACGGTCCGCCGTTGCTATACTCATCATAATTCGCTAAATGCCATTTTCCGACGTACAGCGTGTTGTACCCGCTTTGCTTTAAAATCTCCGCAACGGTCGCATGACTTTTCGGCACGCGTCCATCGTAGCCCGGATAGCCTGTCGCAAATTCTGCAATCACTCCCAGATGATTACTATGATGGTTGTGACCTGTGAGTAAAGCCGCACGCGAAGGCGAACACAGCGATGTGGTATGAAAATTGTTGTAGCGCAAGCCATTCGCCGCGAGCTGGTCTAAATTCGGCGTCTGAATTTCCGAACCGTACGAACCGAGATGCGCATAGCCTACATCGTCAAGCACGAGATAGATCACATTCGGCGCACCCTTCGGAGCCTGTGACAAAGTTTCCCATGCGGCCTTTGATTCTTTGTACGTGCGCCCAACGACGCCGGGTTGTTGGGCGAAAGCCGTTAGGCTGAAAGCTAATGCGATGATTGCGCAAACAGATTTCATAGCGCTCCTTCTTATTTGGCAGATTTCGATTTTTGGATGAAGTTGACAATGATCTCCGCCAATTCTTTTCCGTTCGTTTCCTGAATAAAATGTTTGCCGCCTTCGACAATGGTATGAGGCTGTCCTTTGGCTCCCGGCACTTCGTCCTGAAATTTCTTATCGCCGCCGCCGGTAATCGGGTCACGATTGCCAAAAGCGGTGAGAAAAGGTTTCTTCCATTGGCGGAAAATTTCCCATGCTTTGAGATTCGCCGTTCGCGCCGGATCGTCCATCGTAGCGGGTACACGCTGCGGCATAATCAAGGGGCCGGCTTTATAACGTTTATCAGGGAATGGCGCGTCATACGCAGCGGCGAGTTCAGGTGCGCCAATGCTGCCTGCAACGAGTTCTCCAACGTTAATGTCCCCGCGTTCAATCATTCCCTGACTCATTTTCTTCCACGCCATAAAGCCTGGTGAAATCGGACCATCACCTGTCGGCAAGCCAGTGTTTGAAATAATTACGCGCGCGAAAAGAGACTCGTTCTCTGCGACGACCCGCAACCCGATCAAGCCGCCCCAGTCCTGACCAAAGAAAGTTACATTTTTAAGCTTCAGTGCTTTGACAAGCGCCGTAACTGTGTCCACGTGAAATTTATAGGTATGCGTTTCCATCTGCGCAGGTTTGTCAGAACGACCAAAGCCAATTAAATCAGGCGTGATGCAACGAAAGCCTGCTTTGGTTAGGACCGGAATCATTTTGCGATAAAGGAACGACCAGGTCGGTTCGCCGTGTAACAACAAAATCGTTTCACCGTTCGCTGGGCCTTCATCCAGATAATGCACGCGATAGCCGTTAATATCTTTGTAATGTGGCTTGAAATTAAAATCCGGCAGATTGGAAAAGCGCTCGTCCGGTGTACGAAAAACGCCAGGACGAATTTCCTGTGCGGTTGCGGTGCAGACCAGCAGGGCAGTCAAAGCGGCAAGGGGAAATAAATATTTTTTCACGTCATAACTCCGTCAGCCAGAATACTCAAAGACTCTGTTGAGTCAGTATCAATTCGCAGGAGTGGGGCCATTCGCCCACCAAAAATTACTGTGGTTGTTGACTGTGCGAAGTATACACAGGCTCGCGTTTGCTTCAAACTGACAGTGGAAACAATTGCTTTATCTGCTTGTTTCGCCTGCCTGGCTGCCCGCCGCAAAACAGCCAAAAAGCCCTTCCCTGCTTGCAGGAAGGAAAGAACTTCGGCAAGCTATGCACGGCTGACGAATCACGAATTCGTTGCGCTTATTTTTCAAACATTTCTCTTCACTTTGGAGCAACCAGCGATGGCAACTTACTTTAGCAAGCATTTACTTATTGTGATTTCGCTCGCGTTATTTGTGCTGGCGCAAAAGTCACCAACGAAAGACCCCGCTAAAATGGAGATCACGGACAGCACATTCAAATGCCTGACCCGGATGACGCAGGTACGCGGGTTCTATGTAGACAATTTATTGGGCGATTTGGAAGGAACTTTAAAAGTAGCCAACTCGACAACCGGCGGCAGCTATCCGCCAGGCTCAGTAGTGCAACTTGTTCCGACGGAAGTCATGGTCAAACACGAAGCGGGCTGGAATAAATCCACCAATGACTGGGAATTTTTTGAATTGAATGTCACCGAAGCCGGCAGCAAAATCAAAATCCGAGGCCTCACGGAAGTCGTCAACCGTTTTGGTGGAAATTGTTTTTCCTGTCATGTGAAGGCCAAACCCGAATGGGATTTAATTTGCGAGACGGATCATGGTTGCGCTCCGATCCCGCTCAAACCTGAGCAAATTGCCGCGATCCAAAAAGGCGATCCGCGCTGCAAAAAATAGCTCACAGGAATAATTCGAGATGAACACAAGAGAAGTCGCGGTCACAATTCTTTATGGAGACCACATCGTCACGATTCAGCACGCGCAGATTGAAGGCACTGATTTATGGATCACGCCTGATGATCTTATGCACGTGAACGGCTTTGAGCTTAAACCTTATGGCGCGTGTCGGGATGAAATCTGCATTCCGGTCAATCAGTCCGGCGACGGCGCGTTGATTCGCGTGATTGAAGATCAGACCCGGTTCAACCTGACTGGTCTGGCGCGAAAACTTGAGCAGGCGTTCGTGGCCGACACAGCTTCGCGGGTCTGGAGCTTCGGCGAAATTACAGCGTTGCGCGGCACTTTTTTCAATGATGGAATCGCACCTGATTTTGTAGTGCCTGATCGTACAGGCAGGCAAGTTTCATTGTCCGATTTTCGTGGCCGAAAAATATTATTGCTCTCGTGGGCTTCGTGGTGAGGCTGCAAACTTGATCTGTCAGGCTGGCAGAAAATCTACGACGAACTGAAAGATAAAAATTTTGAGTTGATCGCCGCCGCCCAGGACACCGGAGGCGAAGCCGCAGCGGGTGAATGGTACGATCAGGCAAAGGCAACCTACACAACCTTGCTTGACACGGAACATTCCATCAGTTCACTTTATCACATGAGCAATGTACCATCCGGCGTTTGGATCAATGAAGACGGGCGAATGGTGCGTCCGGTCGAACCTGCGTCTACGGCCAATAAGACATTGAAACTGGGAAACCAAACGATCACAACAATGGGCGACACATACGTTACAGCGTTGCGTGACTGGGTGGAAAAAGGTGACGAGAGCCAATATGCAATGACGCCGGAGGAACTCCATCAGCACCTCAAACCGCGTCCGGCAGGTGCGCAGGAGGCGGATGCGAGTTTTCGGCTCGGCGTGTATTTTCATAAAATCGGGCAGCCGGAACTGGCGGAAAAATATTGGCATCAGGCCCAGGCGTTGAATCCCGGCAACTGGAATTATCATCGGCAGGAGTGGTTCTTTACACCCGATGAAGCCAACCAAAAATGGTTCAGCAAATTTCAGCAACTTGGCGATGAGCCTTACTATCCGCCGTTACAAATGCCGCAGCAAACTTAGTTCAGGTAATTTTCGCACGACGACAAAATCGTTTTTCTCTTTGACCAGGTAACAGGAGATCAGACATGAGTGAGGCAATGACAACTATGCATGAAGTAATGCCGGGAATTTTGCGGACACCAGACGATTGCTTTGAGAAGCTCGCTGATTTTCCGTTTCAACCGCACTACATCGAAGTTGACGGTTATCGAATTCATTACCTTGACGAAGGTGCAAGCGACGCCGCGCCGATTCTGTTAATGCACGGCGAACCGTCGTGGTGCTATCTCTATCGCAAGATGATTCCGATTCTTGTCAACGCGGGCTATCGTTGTCTGGCACCTGATTTGATCGGCTTCGGACGCTCTGACAAACTTGCCAGCCGTGATGATTATTCCTATCAATTTCACGTGGATGTAATGAACGGATTTTTGCGTAAGCTGAATCTGAACAACGCGACTTTGTTCGGACAGGATTGGGGCGGATTAATTGGACTGCGTGTACTCGCAGATAATCCTGAAAATTTTTCACGCTTAATAGTTGCCAACACGGGAATGCCAACCGGAGATCACCAACCTTCGGAAGGATTTTTGAAATGGAAGCATTACGCCGAAACGGTCGAAAACTTTCACGTCGGCGGGATTATCAAAGGCGGTTGCGTCAGCCCGTTATCAGTGGAAACAATTGCTGCGTATGACGCTCCGTTTCCGAGTGATGCTTACAAAGAAGGCGCTCGCATCTTTCCGAAATTAGTTCCGATTACGTCCGACAATCCCGCTTCAGAAGCGAATCGCAAAGCGTGGGGAGTCCTGCAACAGTGGGGCGGAAGCGTCTTGACCCTCTTCAGTGATCAGGACGCCGTGACCGCTGGCGGCGAAAAGCCATTTCAGAAATTAATGATCGGCGCGAAAGACCAGCCGCACGAAATTATTCACGGCGGCGGCCATTTTTTGCAGGAAGACAAAGGCGAAGAAATCGCACAGAAAATAGTAGCGTGGTTAAAATAGCGCAACCAGCCCTGGTTGCGACAGCCTTTGCGCTTCGCAAAGGCTGATCTAGTTCATATTTGCACCACTGGCGAACAACAAGCTTTTAATTCACGGAAATCAAATGAAAATTCTTTTCCCAAAAAAACTATTTTTCGCATTTTCGTTCCTGCTCTTCCTCTATTCCGCAGCGAACGCGCAACAATCATCATACGACGATGGACAATTGCACGTCGTCCTTTGCGGTACGGGGTCGCCACTTGCCGATGGAAATCGCGCACAAGCCTGCACCGCAATTCTCGCCGGAAATGAATTCGTCATCGTAGACACGGGTTCAGGTTCAGTGCGAAAAGTCGCTGCCAATAATCTCCCACTGCAAAACCTGAGTGCCGTGCTGCTCACGCATTTTCATTCTGATCACATCGGCGATTTAGGCGAAACGCTGGTGCAAAGCTGGATTGCCGGACGCACAACAAAGCTCAATGTTTATGGGCCTCCCGGCATTGAGAAAGTTGTCGCAGGCTTTGCACAGGCCTACGCGTTCGACACCGATTATCGCGTCCTGCATCATGGCGAAGAGATGATGCCGCGTGCTGCCGCCGGAGCTATCGCACAGACTATCAAGTTGAAAAGCGATGATGCAGCCGCGCTTGTGTTCGAGCGTAACGGATTAAAAGTTGTAGCCTTCAAGGTCAACCACGATCCGGTGACGCCGGCGTATGGTTATCGGTTTGAATACAAAGGACGGGTTGTCGTCATTTCCGGCGATACAGCAAAAAGTGCCAATTTAGCCAAACACGCAGCGGGTGCGGATTTATTGATCCACGAAGTGCTGGCAAAAAACCTCCTGCAATTCGCCGCTGCAAGTTTTGAAAAATCAGGCAATAAACGCCGCGCAAAATTAGCCCGCGACATCATTACGTATCACACCAGCCCGACCGAAGCCGCTGAAGTTGCGGCGACTGCTAAGGTTGAAACACTGGTTTTCACGCATCTGGTTCCGGCGGTGAATCCACAAACCGAGCCAGCCTTTACACACGGCGTCAGCGAAATTTTCAAAGGCAAAGTTGTGATCGGGAATGATGGAATGAAATTTGATCTGCCGCCGAAAAATTAAAATGTAGCGTAAACTTTTAGTTTGCGCGGCGTCGGCACCTGCAAATTCAAAAGAAATCAAGTTGCGTGAGGCTGTTGTTTTTTATCCAGGCTTCAGCGATGTACACGGCGCAAACTAAAAGTTTACGCTACCTCAACTAACAGGAGAAAAAATGTCCACTTCATCTGTCTCACGCCGGGATTTCATCCGGCAATCTGCCGCGTCTTCACTCGGCGCAGGAGCTTTAACTACTGCGCCAACCATCGCGCAACGCGTCCCCGATCCGCCCGGGAAAAAACTTGGCTGGGCTATCGTGGGGTTAGGAAACCTGGCGATCAACCAGATTCTCCCCGGCTTTGCGAAAGCTGAAAAATCAAAGCTCGTCGCCTTCGTCAGCGGCAATCGTGACAAGGCTGACAAGCTGGCGGCGCGGTACAACGTCAGCGCCAAAAATATTTACAACTACCAGAATTATGATGAGCTAAAAAATAATCCTGACGTAGATGTGATCTATATTGTGTTGCCCAATGCGATGCATGCGGAATACACGATTCGCGGAGCCAAAGCGGGCAAACACATCCTGACCGAAAAACCGATGGCGAGTACGCCAAAAGATTGCGAAGACATGATTGCCGCGTGTCGTGCGGCGGGGAAAAAATTAATGGTCGCGTATCGTTGCCGCTACGAACCATTCAATCAGACGCTGATCAAAATTTCGCAGGACAAAGAATTGTTGGGACCAATCAGAGCCGTCGTCAGCGATCACGGCTTCAACATTGGCGATCCAAAGCAATGGCGTTTAAATATGGCGCTCGCCGGTGGTGGTTCGCTGATGGATATTGGGCTGTATGCGTTGCAGGCGACGCGATATTGCACGGGCGAAGAGCCAACTGAAATCAGCGCGATGGAATATACCGACCGCAGCGACATTCGCTTTAAGGAAGTCGAGGATATGATTAATTTTCAGCTCCGATTTCCAAGTGGAGCGTTGGCGCAATGCACGTCAAGCTATGGCTACGCCGGACAAAATCGCATTCGTGTGATTGGAACCAAAGGCTGGGTCGAATTGGAACCAGCAACTGGCTACACCGGAGCGCGTTTGCGGACACGTATTGCCGGACAATTAGCCGAGCGCGACATTCAACCGAGAGATCATTTCGCCATGGAAATGGATCACATGTCCGATTGCATCATGAGCAACAAAGAGCCGCTGACGCCGGGCGAAGAAGGCTTGCGCGATTTGAAATATATGATGGCGATTTATGAGGCGGCGAAATCAGGTAAGACGGTAAAAGTGTAGCGTAAACTTTCCAGTTTGCGCTGTGTTCTCCACCACGATTTTGATGAAAACCAAAGACCTGACGCGACTTGATTTTCGGCAAAATTACAGAAGAGCACACAGCGCAAACTAAAAGATTACGCCACTTTTAGAGCGATTCATTTCAAAACTTCATTTGCCTGGCGGCTAAATCTTTCATGATTTCTTCGGCCCCGCCACCAATCATATTCACTTTCACTTCGCGGTAAATTCGTTCGACCCGCGATTCACGAATGTAGCCCATCCCGCCCAAAATCTGCACCGCCTGATCCGCGCAAAATTGCATTGTTTGCGTCGCAAAATTTTTAAGCATGGAGGTTTGTGCAACTAACAAATTAGGTGCGCCAAGCTGATGCTCAACGCGATAAGCCAGGTCTTCCAATGTCGCCCGTGTCGCTTCAATTTTCATCGCCATATCCACCAATTTATGGCGAATCACCTGACGCTCAATTAAGGGCGCACCAAAAGTTTTTCGTTCCCGCGCCCACGCCAGCGCATCGGCGAAACATACTTTCGCAAAGGCGCAGGCATTGGCTGCCAGCCCCAGGCGCTCCGCATTAAAATTAAGCATCGTCAGGCGAAAGCCCTGATTTTCGGGGCCAATTAAATTCGTGACGGGGACACGACAATTATCAAAATGCAGGTGCGCCGTATCCGAACACCACCAACCCATTTTTTTCAGCGGCGTCCGAGTGAAGCCAGGCGTGTCGCGTTCGATGAGCAATAACGAAACACCGCCAGCGCCTTTATCCTGCGGGTTCGTCCGCACCGCAACGGTGAAATAATCTGCGCGCATGCCAGATGTGATAAATGTTTTCTCGCCATTCACAAGATAAAAATCACCTTCACGAACCGCAGTCGTTTTGAGGCTGGCGACATCGGAACCACCCGCCGGTTCGGTGATTGCCAGCGCCGCGATTTTTTCTCCGCGCAAAATTGCAGGCAGGACACGCGCTTTCATCTCCGCACTGCCTGCCGCAAGAATTGGCGGCGCGGCAATCGTGTGCGACAACAACGAAGCCAGGACGCCGCCGCTGCCACCTTGTGCCAATTCGTCAGCGGCAATCAGTGAATAAAAAATATCGGCTGGTGTGCCACCGTATTCTTCCGGGTAGCCCATACCAAGCAAACCAATCGCAGCGGCCTGGCGATACAGTTCGCGGGGAAATTCTTCTGCTTCATCCCATTCATTAACGAAGGGCGTAATCTCACGTGCGACAAATGTCCGTAAGGTTTGGCGAAACTGTTCGTGTTCGGGTGAATAATAAAGTGGGTTCGGTTGTGGGTTGAGCATAACAATAAGCAGGCGGGTTGCGTAAGGCGTAGGAATAAAAGTGTAGCGTAAACTTTCCAGTTTGCGCTGCGTTCTCAGGCTCAGTTTTGAATAAAACCTTACGCTCAACGCGAGCGGGGTTTTCATCAAAACTACAGCTAAGAAAACAGTGCAAACTGAAAGCTTACGCCACGTTATTAGAACACTAATTTCAAGCCAAACTGGAAGCGGCGCGGATCAAACGCGGACTGGAACGCCAGCGGTTGCCCTAACGCTAAGCTGCGATCCGTGCGGCCTTTCAAGCGTACTGTTCCAGCATTGTAATCCGGCTCCGTGAATTTTCCCGTTGAATCAACTGTCGGCGGAATGATGTCACGCACGGCTGCGTAATTCGTCCGGTTGAAAAGATTGACGACTTCAACCGTAAAATCCAATCGTGTAGCGTTGTCCTGTTTAAAACGGAAGCTCCGGGTCAACCGCGCATCAATGCTCTTGAAATTCGGGCCGATGCCAGTGTTGCGACCGATATAAAACAGCCGATCATTGACGGCACGAGTGTCAGCATTGATGTCTTGTCCCGTCGTTAACGTGAACGGAATTCCGCTACGAATGGAAATGATCGGAGCCAGCGAAAAATCTTTCAACGCCGCATTTTTCCACGGGCTGGTGAACACTCCGCTGAAAACATAGTTGTGACGCAGATCGAAGCTTGATAAAGCACGATCCAAATATAACCGAGTCGGAAACGGCGCATAGAATGCGGTATTGAAATCGGTCACGTCGTCAATCGTCTTGCTCCAAGTATAGGAAGACTGGAACGAAAAATGATTGGTAAAGCGTTTCGTAATCGAAAGCGTCATGCCGTGATAGATCGAATTACCACGCGAAGAATATAAACTGCGCTGCGTGATAGTCGGATCAATCGCCTGATACAACGGGCCAAACGCCGGATTGCGCGTCAACAAGGCGGCGGCATTGGCGGCGGTCGCCGTGCAGCCTGCCGTTCCCGCTTCGCAATAATTCACCGGGACAGGTTGCTGAATATGCACGCCGCGATACAGGTTGTAGGCAATTTCAACGCTGAGATTATTCGTAATTTGACGCTGAATGCCGAGGTTCGCCTGCACCGAATAATTGGCTTTGTAGTTATCACCGACTTCAATAACTACGCGTCCGGGGCCTTTTGGTCCGGTCGTGACACCCAGCGCATTCAGTTGCGCCTGCGTCACCTGCTTGAACGGTAACGATCCGGCAGCCACACCGCCGGCCCACAGCGTTGCCGGAGTTTGCGAAGCGGGGAAAGCTGGTGAACGGAAGACCTGACTAAGATATTCACCCGTGTCATTCAGCAAATTTGTCAGATAAGGGATTTGATAATAAACCGGCGAATAGAAAATTCCTCCGCCACCGCGAAGCACCGTTTTCTTGTCGCCAGTCACATCAAACGCGAAGCCAACACGAGGAGAAAAATACTTCGCGGTCGGCACTGGTCTTGGCTCGCCGTCGTAATCAAGACGCCCACCGAAATCCAACGAAAGCCGATTGTTCACCTTCCACGAATCCTGGGCGAAAAAGCCGAGATAATTCACTCTGCCTTTCCACGTCGAATTACCGAAGCTTTGCCGATACAGGAAAGGCAAGCCGAAATTGAAGCTCTGAAGTGCGTTGAGTTGCGTCCCCGCAATCAATGTATTGAACGTGGCTGTCCCGGTCGTCGCATTGGTGCAATCAGTCGCTGGGCGCGGGGTTGCGGCAGTCGTACAAACGGCTGCGACAATTGCGCCCTGGGTGGCGGCTGGCAATGACCCCAATAATACGGTCAGCGGATAAACACCACTTGAAAAAGTCCATTCGCCGCCAACCCACAGGTCATTGCGGACTTCGTAATTCACCGGACGGAACGAACCGCCAAACTTCATCGTGTGGTTGCCCTTGATCCACGTCAGATTATCTTCAAACTGATAGCGATCCTGTTTTGTATTGAAGGGAGCCAGCGAATTGCGATTGAAAGCGGCAAGCCCATTAATGATCAGTGCCGTACTGCCCGCCGGACGCGGGGTCGTCAGCGCAGAGTTCTTCGGGGATAATTGAACCCGCGCCTGATTCACGATGTTCGATCCGAAATTATGCGTCCAACCCACCAGAATTGTGTTATCAGCTACTTTTAAATCTGTCGCATTGCTGGGTGAAGTTCCCGGATCAGTACCAAGTTGTTCATTAAAATTCCGCGCCAGCGAAAACCGTCCCATGATGACATCATTCTGGCTCAGGTTATAATCCACGCGCGTGATCCAGTTATTCAGACGGAACGGCGCGTTGATAATACCTTCGTTCTGGCGCAACAAATTGTAAGCAGTTGGGTTACTGGCGGCGCTGGTGGTCAATGCGGTACGAAATCCATTGGCAACCGCTACCACTGTCGGATCAGTTGAAGTTGCCAGACGCGTGAGCAACGCGGATTGCAAAGCGCCAGGCTGTGTCAGGCTGCTGCCGCTGTAGCTGCGGAAGCGTGGCAGATCAAGTTTTTGCCGTTCATAGTTGGTAAAGAAGAAAAGTTTATTTTTCGCCAGCGGCCCGCCAAACGTGAAGCCAGGATAAACCTGTTGCTGAAACACACGCGTGCCGGCTGGTATAAAAGTTGGAATAAAGCGTTCCTTCGCCGAAGTCTTGTCCGAACGGAAAAAGATATAACCGCTGCCGTGATAATTATTTGTCCCACTGCGCGTTACGACGTTGAGGGCGGTTCCGGCAGTGAAGCCGAATTCCGCATTGAACGAATTTCGATTGACCTGAAATTCCTGCACAGCTTCAGGGCTGATCGCAAAGCGCAATTGTCCGCTGCCATATTCGTTCTCGCCACCATCTACCGTCACCAAATTGTTACGACCGTTACTTCCGCCAATTGAGAATCCAGACGAACCGAATGTAAACCGGCCTCCTGACTGCACACGCGGAGCAGCGGAACTGGACACGCCGGGCAAGGTGAAAACATACGAAGTGAAATCGCGTCCGACGTTCGGGAGGTTTTGAATCTGGCGACTTTCAATTGTGTTGGATTGTTGCGTCCGCTCAGTTTCAATCAATGCCCCTTCCGTCGAAATTGTGACTTCGCCCGCCAGTCCGCCGATTTGCAATTTAATCGGGAGATCGGCGACCTGACCAATCGTTAATTGAATATCTTTGACTAACTGTTTGGAAAAGCCCTGGGCATTGACCGTAATTTCATACGGGCCAGGACGCAACGTGAGAAAGACAAACTCGCCGTTCGCATCCACCTGAGTGGTGCGCTCAGTTCCCTGCTCGGTGCTTTTAATTGTCACAGACGCATTGGGAATACTCGCCCCTTGTTGATCGGTGATGGTGCCTCTGACAGTTGCCGAAGTACCATCGGACTGGGCAAAGACGTTAATGGAAAGCAGCAGGAATGCCATTGCTGACAGACAGCACCAGGCAATTATTTTCTTCATAACTTTTCTCCTTCGTTCAGTCACCCAAAGCTGGGGGAGTGACATAGTTGATGTACGATTGGTTGGGGTTTTAAAGAGCTAAGACGCTGCACAAATAGGCAGCCAAAGCCTGACTTAACTTCAGACAAGAGCAAAAAAATTATTTCCCAGACAAGCTATTTTTATTCGTGAAGGGTAAATCTGATAATCATTTATTCGGACGCGCTAATTCTACGTTGTCTTTCCGTTCAAACAAAGTTATTTCAAGCAAAATATTACAAACAATTTATTTTCCCGGCAGCAGGCTCAGCGCCCGTTCCGCCAGCGCCGTGATCGTCAATGACGGATTAACGCCGGGATTGGCTGACACCGCCGAACCATCAATCACATACAACCCATCGTAACCAAACACGCGATGCTGATGGTCAATCACTCCTGTCTCAGCAGACTCACCCATACAGCAACCGCCGAGAATATGGGCGGTAGTTGGAATGCCTAAAAATGATTCGGTCGCAATGCTCGTGGGCAAGCCGTTAATTTTCGTGGCAATCCGTTCAGCAAGTTCATCTGCTTCAGGAATATTGGCGGTTGCCCTAGCACCACTGCCCCGCCCGGTGGTCAGTTTGCGCCGCTTGAGCTTCAACCGAATCGTGCCTTCGAGCGTGCGCATATACAACAGGATCATTGTGTACTTCGCATAATCCGGCACGAGGTAAGCTCTGACAACTTTGATTGGGTGACGAACGAGCAAACGGAGGAGATTGGCGCAGCGGGTAAGCAAATTGTCGCCGCTCACGTGCGGGGCAGACAGTAAACGCCAAAAGCCTGAGCCTGCCGAATATCGCACTGGCTCCAAATGCGAATGTTCATCCGTATGCAAAATCGAACCGATGGCAATGCCTTTCGATAAATCCCGCTCGCGCTGTTCCGAAATCACCGCGATGATGGATTCGGAATTCGTCCGCACGAAATCTCCCAGCCGTTCTGATAAGCGCGGCAATCCCTGCGGATCAGCTTTCATCTTCAGCAACAACGGCACGGTTCCCAACACGCCGCCGGCAAAGATAACGTTGTGCGCAGTGAAAACTTTTGCCTGTGAGAATTGTTTGGCTTCGATGCGATAGCCCTGCTTTTCAAGTGGCCGCACCGCCACGACTTCAGTATCGGTTTCGACGTGCAAGCCCTGTTGCTCAGCTAAGTATAAATAATTTTTGTCGAGGGTATTTTTCGCATTGTGCTGACAGCCCAGCATACAACCGCCGCAATAAATGCAGCCCGTCCGTGTCGGCCCTTTGCCCCCAAAAAACGGGTCAGCCACGGTCTGGCCTGGTGCGCCAAA
>JAYSTY010000255.1:0-7520 GCA_043719385.1 Blastocatellia bacterium
GAAAATGATGTGGATATGATTCACCAAAATCCCAACGATCCTTGCTATGGGAAGAAGAATCCTCATAATTTTAACTATGATCAAGGTTCACGTACCACTCCTGATGATGACGGTGCCAAAACTGCTAGAGAACATATAACCAATAGACATGTTACCCAAATTCCTAGGTGGCAAAACAAAAAAAGTTGGTATCTCTTCGCTGCGGGGATCGCCAGCACTAAAGATGATGCCTTAAGACTTAAGAAGAAGTGGGACGTAGTTGAAGACTACAACGCTACGACATTTGCAAGTGCGACAGGAATAAAAAGTGGGAGTTATATTGTTTATATTGCTGCGTTTCCAGTATATTATAATGAAAAGGGCAGTATAGGGACTTGGGTTGGGGCCGACAAAGGTAATAATTTAAACTATACAAATGTAAATACCCTTTTCTTGAAAACAGATTGCGTAACTGTTGTTACATCTCACCCAGGGCTGCCTGCGGGTGTACCTGCAGATAATCCAAATATAGGGCGTGTCTGGCAAGCGAGCGGTCCAGTTTGGAGAATACCTTAATCTTGATATAAATTTGTATCAACTTGCTGGCGATTATTAATGCACTACTATGTCTAAACTATAAGAGGTATATTATGAGAATAGGAAGTTTAGACCTGTTGCTAACGGGTTACGAGATTAAAGATGGGAATTACATTCGAAATGAGAAATATAGACACCTTGATATATCTTTTGATGGAGAAGAATGGGAGGCCATTTTTATTGAGACCCTCAATTTCCCCTACGAACTAATTGAGCAATATGAATTTAAGAAAGCAATGAAAAAATACGCATTACTCGGTCGTATATTAGATATGCAAGAAGATATTTCCTATACCCCTGACGAAGTAAGGCTTTTAAGCAATGATTGTTTGCAAGTAAAAGTAATTGCACTTAGCCCGATTGCGCAAGAAGGGCTGCGAAAGTTGCTTTATGGTTGCGATGAAGCAATGCGGGTTCAGTATGGGCTTCTACTAGCGAGTGACTAAGGAGTATATCGTTGACAGATATGTTGAAGACTATTGTCTTAGAGGTTTGATAGGTTGCTAAATGTTCGCCTTATAATATTAGCAGCAACAGAAATTGGCTTGACTTTTATTTGCCCAATGAGACACAAGTTATCAGTGGTGATTTCCTGCTTTTTATTAGTTTGTTTGCCTGGGGAAATAACTTCACAAGTTGCCTTATCTAAAGCTGAAAAGAACCAGAAAAAGAGACAGGCAATAATCACTTATTCTGAGCAAACTATCGTAACGATTAGATCAAAGCTACAATCAGACTTTAAAGTAAATATCTCTTCTATCTTTGATGTAGAGTCTGTCGGCCTGACCAATGTTTCCGGGTCACTTTTGCTGACGTTACCGGAAACCGAGCGGTTAAAATTAAAAGAGGCATTCGCCGTCAATTTAAAAAAAATTCCGCATGAAATTGAAATCAAAAATATTCATGCCGATATTTTACCTGATAGCAAATGCCCATCGGTGAAAATTCTGGTTCCCGCTCAAACCGCCTCATTTCTTGATGGAACCATTTCATTGCAAAAACAAACCATGATTCTTGATACTCAAAATGCTAAATTGGATATAGAACAATATTTTTGTCTGTGGATATCGAAACTTAATAGTAATGACAGCCATTCTTATAGAATCCTACGCCTGATCAATAAACGGATTTGGATGATAAAAAACAATAAGAAAAAATGTTGCGACTGACAATTTTCTGATTAACGCTAAAATCAACCTCATCACGCGCTACCGGATTTACAGTACGGTGACAGGGCGGATACTGACCGAAATTGATGCGGCGGGGCAAAAGATGGAGACGCACGTGTATTCCATCGGCGGCTGGGAATATCGCCAGGTCAAAGCCTACGCCATCAAAATCACGGGCACACAGTACAACAATTACCCGGAACAAGTAGTTTCAGAATTTACTGACCCACAGCGAACCCGCGCCCGACAATGGGATCGTGAGAAGAACACGAGCAAAGATGTCCACATGAGTCCGGCTGGGGTGGCCAACTTAGCGATTGACTGGGCGCAGTTGAAAGCCACGTTTGTGAATCAAATTGCGGCGCAGGTTTCCTTTGCGCAATCGCAATCGCGCTATCCCGGCACGAGATCGCAGCTCGAAGACCCGACCAATCCGGGGCGCGGGTGTGAATTGGATGGCAAGAGTGTCAGTTTGAACTTCTCTGGCGCAAACTGAAATATGAAGGGCTTCTACTGTTTGCTTATGATTCTTTCCAACAGCTTTCGGCTGCTTTTAATCACACGCGGAAAGCCATCGGGTCTAAATACCTTCTTTCTTTTGCTTAAGTACTTACTACACTGTAAACTAAATTTTCGAGTACAACGATAAATGTCCAACAAACTTTAGTTTGTTGCAGCTTCGCAACAGAGAGACAGTGATCGAAAGGCGCAACAAACTGAAGTTTGTTGGACACCTGAAAATTTACTTTACAGTGTACTTACTTCCTGAGATCACGCGCAATGACGGGCACAAAGCGTCCACCATCCAGCAAACGATAGCGTTCATTGCGCCATAAAATTTCGCGCCCCAGCAATCCGCCGCACCACGACGCAGCGCTCAGCCAATCCTGCAATGGAATCATCCAACTCCTTTTTACAACATACGGATCGTTCAGCAAACGAGCGCCAAGTTCAATTGCCAGCCAAAATCGCACAACGAAAATAAGCGCCAGAATTGCTGCGGTCAGCAACGATGGCGCAAATAAAAAAAGTGCCGTCGCCCACGTCGAACCATAAGTAAAACCCTGCCCGAAATATCCGGCGGGACGTGAATAACGACTGCTGCGATTCCAACGGACGCGATGCTTGAAGCTCTTCATAAACCCTGTCGCTGAGGCGTGATGATTGATGATGTGGGATGAAAGAACTACGCACGCGCCTGCTTCCGCAACCCATTGCCCCAGGACAAAATCATCGGCCAGATAATCTGCCATCCGCGCAAAACTGCCAATAGTTGTAAGGCTCTTGGCGCGTACCGCCATCGAAGGGCCGAGTGTAAAGTGCATTCCTTCGAGCCGTTCCGCCACGACTACACCAGCCATAAATTCTGTACTCATTCCCAGGGCTTCCAGCTTTGACCAGAAATCTGAGCCGCTCACACCACGATATAAATTGGTGACTGCGCCGACATTTTCCGGCGCGAAACTTCGCGCCATATCCTGAAGGTAATCGGCACTGACCGAAGCATCGCTATCAGTAATCACCAGGATTTCATGCCGTGCCAGTGCCGCCATTTTTTCCATGCTGTAAACTTTGGCATTGGCGTAAGGCGGCTCGCCTGTTAATACGATTTGGGTCGGAATCTGCGGATATTTTTCCATCAATTCGCGCACGACAAGCAACGCTGGATCGCGCTCATTCCTGACCGCAAATAAAATTTCAAAGGCTGGATAATTCTGGCAGAAAAAACTTTCGAGGTGGGATTTCAAATCAGGGTCAGCACCGCACAGAGGCTTGAGAAGGCTGATAGGCGGGAATGAAACTGGATTGCCTTCTGCGTTTCGTCGCCTGAACCTGCGCACTGAATCTATCGCCAGCAGGTAATAAGCAAGGCCTCCCAATGTTGCGAGGGAAAACAGAGCGAGAAAAAAATAATAGAGTATAGTCAACATATCAGCTTCTTCAGCAGGCAGGACACCTACTGTACACTTTCTCTATAAATCTCCCCAACCAATCAATTCAATTCCCAGCCGCTTGAGGTGCGTGGGAAATTCATCATGCAAAATTGCCCGGCGCTCAACATCTCCGCGTAAATTTTTGTAAGGGAGATTATCTTTTGTGCTGGGGTGCAAAGCTAATTCTGTCACGCCTAGTGGCAGTAAAGCCAAATCACGTATCAACGACTCAGCATCATAAGCGCCAGCCCGCCTGAACCCAAGGAAGTGGTCATTCGATTTTAGGCCCGTTCTGGTTTGCAACAAACGTGCGCCGAACACCGAAGTTCGCAGCGCCAAAGCAGCCATTGTTCGTCCGGGGCGAGAATGACGCTCCAGCGGAATTCTGAGGGCGGGGATTTGAAATTCATGACAGAGCCTCACCGCTAAACGATAAGCCAGAGGAAAAGCATGCAAATGTTGATGGCTGTCCGCGTGTGTAATTCTGATGCCAGCCCGCAGTAAAAATTCGATTTGCGCACGCCACTCGATTTCAACTGCGGCGGTGACAGTTTGTGGATGCAATAACCAGCGTTTGAGCAGGGCTGCAATCCCGACAAATGAACCCTGCTCATTTAAGATTATAAATATTTTTGGGCTGGATGAAAGCGGCTGGCCTTCGATAGCATTGAGATGAATTCCGGCTCCCACCTGCGGGTTACAGAGGAGAAAATCCATTGCGGTATGGCAGCAGGAACCATTAACCAAAACTGATGCGCCGCCCAATCGCCCTGCTAAAGCTAACTGCTCAGTCGCCGCGTTCACTTCGGGGCTGACACCATAATCATCAGCGTTGATGATCAGTTTCTTCGGCAAGTTCATAGTTTATGGGGATGGTCGGACGCAGGAAATAACGGAACATTTCAAGCATGATGCCAAAGACTACGCCAGGCCGTGAAAGGGTTGATTGTCCCAATGTCCGGGGATAATAAGTCATTGGCATTTCCGTAATTTGAAATCTCTGGCGGCGACATTCGAGTAAAATTTCAGCATCAATAAACGAACCTTCGGATTTCAAATTCATACCGCGAACCGCTTTCCGCGTCATCAGCTTACAGGCAAAATTGACATCGCGCACCCGCACGCCCAGCGCCAGCCGGGTCATTAAATTATAGCCTTTTGATAATAACCAGCGCCGCCCGCCTTCACCACGATTATTACGACAGCCAATGACGATATTATCGGGAGTAGAAAGCGCCAGCAACGCTGGAATCAAATTAAATTCAAAGGGCAAATCGGCGTCGGTGTATAGAATCAATTCACCTGCCGCCGCCGCCAGACCTGTCCGAATGCCAGCCCCTAAACCACGATTTTTTTCATGCTGTACCAACCGGATGCGTGGTTCAGAAACCATGGCTTGCTGAATCATTTGAACTGTTCGGTCGCGGCTCCCGTCATCTACCAGCACCAGTTCCAAAAAATCAGGATCATGCGCAAGCTCAGCAAAAATTCCTGCTAATAACAGCGGGACATTTTCTTCTTCATTAAAAAGGGGAATGACAATCGAAAGCGATGGATGGCGCTGATCGGTTAGGGGAGGCATTAAAAAAAATCTCCAATAATGGAGCCAGCTTCGTGCAAGCTTTCTCAGCGTACTTGCGGGGCTGACTCTTTCGTTTAGAAAAACATTCTTCGCTCAACAACTAACAACGGAATCGAAGTGTTACACAGGCATTACGGTTTGTAAATTATGCCAAATAAGTCGGGATCATAAATCCGGCGATTTCAATCACCTTTGATCTTCACGACGACAAAAGTTACATCATCATCCTGCGGTCGGCCACTGCCCCATTCATCCCCGATACGAACAAATTCATTGATAATGCCGTTCGCTGATTGATGGGCAGATTGGAGCAGGAGTTGTTCTGCTCGCTCATAACCAATCATCTCGCCTGACACCGCAAAGCGTTCCTCAAATCCATCGCTCATGGCAAAAATGACATCATCTGTCTCAAGTAAAAGTGTTTGCTGTTTATAGGGATAATTTTTGACGCTGCCCAAAGGCATGCCACGCAAAAGAATTTCTTCGATGGAATTTGTCTGCGCCCGATAAATTAACACTGCCGGCATTCCCGCAGAACCCACGGTCAATTCCCGCCCTTTCAATTTTATCATCGTCATCGCCATATATAGTGACCGCAGATTCATTTGCTTGAGCGCACGCGATGATTGCGCAAAAATTTCCCGGATGTCGGGCAACACTGCCAGATTATTGAACAGGCTTTTTGTCGCGGTGACAATTGTTCCGGCCTTCAAACCATGTCCGGTCGCATCACCTACCGCAATGGTCAGCGTCCCGTCGCTGGTCAGGTGAAAATCGTAATAATCGCCACCGACTTCGGTCGCGGTTTTCATATAAGCGGCGATGTCCAGATTGGGCAGTTGCGGCACATTGCGGGGCAACATGGAAAGCTGTAATTGCCGTGCCTCTTCAAATTCTTTGGTGCGGGCTTCGTTTTCGGCTTCGAGTTCCTGCCGATGGCGGGCGTCGGCGACCATTTGCGCAACCAGCCGCGCATTTTCAATCGCCAGCGCCACCGGATTGGCAACGCTCATTAACAATTCTTCGTCCTCACGCGCAAACGGCAAATCTCCCAAACGCGGCCCCAGCGAAATGAGACCCAGCATTTGTTCTTTGCCGAACAACGGTAATAACAGGGCGGATTTTATTTGCGCCAGGATTCGTTGTTCATCGTCGGGAATCGGGAGTTCTGCAACTTCACGACATTTACTCAAACCGCTTAATAAATTCACTACTTCGCTGGCTTGTGCTAATTGAAAATTATGCGCACAGGTTTGCACACAACCATCAGACGGTTTGTATTCGCAATAATACGAACTGACAAAATTTCCACTGCGTTGTTCTTTCAAAAATATCGCGACGGATTCAGTTTGCAAGGCCGATTGAATTTTGGTAGCGACTTCTTCCAGCAATTCCTGTTGCTCTGAGGTGGAGCGCAGTGATTCCGCTAACCCGGTAATAATCTGGTGCGAGTCATACGATTGGCGAAAAAATTGGCGATCAATAATTGGCGCTAAATATTTTTGATGTAAGCGGCGCGTAACTGACCACGCCACAATGCCAACTGTGGCAGAAACTCCCCCAATCGTCATCCCTAATGAATCCAGACTCTGCGGTTTGTAAACGGCGAAAAGCCACTTAAAGAAAAATGTCAGGAAGACCGAGATGACAACAGTAAAAATTGCAATTTCAAGTAACACGGAACCATGCGAAACCAGCAAATAGCGCATCCCGCGCCGAATAATCAGGCTGATCGGAATCACCTGATGTTTGATGATGGCGTAGGCAAATGAAATGGGAATCAGCGGGATGGTGAAATTCGTGGCCGTTTGTAACCAGCCGTAGAAATCCCTGAGTGCTCCTTTCTGACCAATATTTTCGACCGCGACAATCAACAAAACATTAATGATGCCCAGGCTGCAACCTGCCACAATCAAATGCAGCTTACGTTTTTCCTCGCGTCCTGCACCCCGATAATTGCGCACTAAAGCCACCATCCCCGCAATCAAATAGCCCAGGATAAAAACCATGGAGACACGATTGAGCGTCCATAAAATCCAGAGCGGAATCGTCTCCAGGAGATTTTTAGTGAGCGGGCCTAAACGGACAAATAGCTCAAACGGCAAAATTAAGATAAAGAAGGGAGCGTACAACCATCGCTCTAACTGCGGGAAGCGCGGCAACAGAAACGAGCGGTTGGGGAAAACCAGAAAAAAATTGAAGAACACCGGGACAAACAATGTTCCCAATCCTCGTGTGACAGCAAATGTAGCACTCAGC
>JAYSTY010000256.1:0-7516 GCA_043719385.1 Blastocatellia bacterium
CCCTTACTGCGGGCGGGCTTCTGCATTTTTTCTTAACACCTCACAATTTCCTGAGCCGTCCGAGCCACATTTTTCGCGTTAATTAAGTGAAAGCAAAAAACTGATTAACGGGAGAAAATCACAATGATCGGCAACGTCATCGGCAATTACAAAATCACAGCAAAACTTGGTGCCGGCGGAATGGGCGAGGTTTACAAAGGCGTTGACCTGATGCTTGAGCGTGAAGTGGCGATCAAGGCTTTGCGTCCTGAACTGGCGTCCCGTCCAGATTTGGTCGAACGTTTTCGCAGTGAAGCGGTGACACTCGCACGGCTCAATCACCCTAACATCGCTACGCTGTACAGCTTTCTGCGGCAAGGCGATGAATTTTTTATGGTGCTGGAATTTGTGCCGGGCGAAACGCTGGAATCCCTTATTAACAAATGTGGTGCACTGCCTTGCGAACAAGCGGCGTATTTAATTTCTCAGGCTTTGACGGGCATTGCGCACGCGCATCAGGCAAACGTGATTCATCGTGACCTCAAACCGGCAAACCTGATGCTGACCTGCGATGGTGCAGTAAAGGTAATGGATTTTGGCATCGCCCGTGCGCTTGACGGAGAACGAATGACGCGGGCCGGAAGACTGGTCGGCACGATTGAATATATGTCGCCGGAGCAGGTGCGCGGACAAGCAACCGATGTTCGGTCAGATATTTATTCGCTTGGCATCGTCCTTTATGAATTGCTGACCGGAGGCCTGCCGTTCAAATCAGACAGCGAGTTTGAATTGATGCGGATGCAAATTGAAGAGGCTCCCCAGTCGCCTGTTTTTCTGGCGCCAAACCTGCCTCTCGCAATGGAGCAAATTGTTTTGCGTGCTTTAGCCAAAGAGCCAGAGGCGCGTTTTCAGAATGCCAGCGAATTTTGTCATGCGTTATTGCCTTTGCTGAAAACCACAGAAATCATTCAGACCAGCCGGAACAATCATCCGTTAATTTCTCCGCGCAGCAATGAAATCAGCTTGAAAGAAACTCGCTTGCCACGCGGCATGGACAATGACGCGGCACAAATCAATCCGACGCGCTGGTTGCCAGTAATCGAAGTTGAGCCGCAACGAAAACTCCCGCAGACTAAGTTCAGGCGATTGAGTTGGAAACATTATGCGACGGCGGGGATTTTTTTCGGAGCCTTGTTATCGCTCACGTTTGCGCTGTTCAGCGGCAAAAATGAAGCGCCTGCTGCTCCGCAAAAACCCGTCGCTATCGTAATGCCAACGCCGCTGCCGAGCCAGCAACCTGACATCACAATTAATTCAGAACCAATGCGGGAAGCTCCTGTCACAGCGCCACAGGCTACTTTTTCGCCGACGATTGCGCTGCAACCAACCGCCACCGTGACGACGCCAACTCGTCCTTCAATGAGCGAAAAACGGCAGCCAACACCAGTCAAAAAAGTTATGAAAGAAAGTAATGATGATGTGCAAGCCGCTGCCCGTGAACGCGCTCATCGTCGCGCGGCGGCTGAACGTGCGCTCAATCAATAAAGAATGTGAGGTAGTTTTTATGAATAAGCAAAAATATCTGACCATACAATTGCTGGCCTGGCTCATCACGCTGCACCTCGCACTCGTTCCCGTTTGCCTGGCACAAGCGGCCAAAAAACCAATTACCAGAAATGGTTTGCTTGAAGCGGTAAAGCTCAACGGATTGTCCACGCAGGAATTGATTCAGCGGGTTGAGCAGCGCGGCGTCAGCTTTCAATTATCGTCCGCCGATGAAACCGAATTTCGTGCGGCTGGGGCGCGGCCTGAACTGCTGGCGGCTGTGCGGACAAACTATCACGCAACTGTTCCTGCCAAAGAAAGCAATCCTACCGCAAAACCTGCGGCAACAATGAATGTGCCACCTGGTGCGCCGCTTGGAAAAAGCGAAATCGTCGTGCTGTTGCAAAGCGGAGTTCCGGCGTCACGCATTGAGCAATTTGTCATTGTCCGCCACGTGAATTTTTCGCTTAGCCCTTTGACAAGTCAGGAAATCAAAGCTGTAGGTGGCACTCCTGCCTTACTCAAAGCTATTCAGAGCAGTAGGAATTCTACAAATTTTAGCGCCGAAAATAACCGGAATGAAGCCAGTGGCACAAATGGCAAAACCGGAGCTAAACCGACTCACCATAAAGGACTGGATTACGATGACCTGACCGATCAGGCGACGAGTGCGCTGCGTGCCAACAATTATCCGTTGGCCATGCAATATTTGCAGCAGGCAATTACGCTGGATGCAAAACCGCCGACAGCCTATGCGATGCTTGGTTTTGCGCAACTGTACGGCATGCAAAATCCAGGTCTGGCCGAACAATCAATGCGCGCTGCGATTGAACGCGGAGGTGGAGCCGTCTTACGCGTGTACCACGATCACGACGGATTTTTTAATGGATTTTGCACCGGCTCATTTTTCATCACGAAGACCGGAGTAACTTTCAAAGCCGACGACGGGCAACATACGTTCGAGGCCAAAAAAGCTGACCTCACAGAAGGCCAGCTCAACGGCTACGTCGGCAAACAGCACAACGCGTTTCACCTCAAAGTTCAATCCGACAAGCGAAAAAATACCACTTACAATTTTGCTCCGCTGACGCGCAATCAGATGGAATCATTACTGGTTCTGGCTTTGATAAAAAGCTATTGAGAATTGATTTGAAATATTTTTTCTGGTGCTGAGCCGCTTTGTCGCAGGAATCCGCGTTATTAGATGAAAGACAAAATATCAATAACTACTACGGAAACTACTACAGAGGTATTTATGAAACATACATTGAACATCGCAGCTTTAGTAATCGCAGTCACTTTAAGTTTTGCGCCTGCAACATACGCGCAAAACTCTCACGCGCAAATGTATGTGGCGCGTGGCGACGCCTGGTTTGCCCAGGAAAAATTTGATCGCGCCATTGCCGCTTATGATCAGGCCTTGTTGCTTGATTCACGCAAGGCAGAAATCTTTAATAAACGTGGTCTGACCTGGCTGGCGAAAAATGATTTGGGACTGGCGCTCCGGGATTTCAAAAAGGCGCTCAAGCTTAATCCTCAGTCTGCTGAATATTGGCACAATCGCGGCATCGGCTGGTATCGCAAAGCTAAGCTGGACAAAGCCAGCGCGGATTTTGATCAGGCGCTGAAGCTGAAACCGCTTTTTGCCGAAGCGTTAATGGCACGCGGATTAACCAGGCTGAAACAAAACAAGGAAGTCGAGGCGGAAAAAGATTTCGAACAATCGGTCAAACTTGATGCAAAATTATTACGGCCAATTGCGCAGGGCATTGAAGGAATGAGGTCAGGATTTGTGGCAAAAAAGTAAACCGCAACCTGGGCGAGGGCGTCAAATACATCATTTGCAGCGCATAGACAAACCACAATAAATGCTTTACCGTGATTTTGAATTTCAACCATGGAGAAGCACGATGAATAAAGTATCAAGACGAGATGCACTGGGATCAATTGTGACCGGACTGGCCTTAACGGGCATCACGGCTACAGGTCAAACTACTGAACAAGTCGCCGAAGTCGCACGCATTTTTCGCGGCGAACATAAGCCCAAACCGTTACCCTTTGATGCCGCAAAGCTGAAAGGAATTTCCGAAAAGCTCATCAAGTCGCATTGGGAAAATAATTATCAGGGAGCCGTCGGCGCACTCAACTTAATTGAGAAGCGTTTGGGGGTGACGGTGAAAGATAAAGACACACCGGGTTACATTTATGCCGATCTCAAACGCGAAGAATTGGTCCGCACTGGTTCCGTAGTTTTGCACGAACATTACTTCGCCAATCTCGGCGGTGATGGCAAAACAGGTGGCGAAATTATGACGGGGATTAAAGATGGATTTGGCAGTTATGAGCAATGGGAAGCCGAATTCAAAAAGACTGCACAAGGCTTGGCGGGAGGTTCAGGCTGGGTAATTCTGGCGCACAATTTTCATACGGGTGAATTGCACAATTATTGGGCGTGGGATCACATGCACAATGCGCCGTTCAGTCGTCCGCTGCTCGTCCTTGATATGTACGAACATGCTTATCACATGGATTATGGTTCGGCAGCGGCAAAATATATTGATTCGTTTATGCAGAATCTGAATTGGGAAGAAGTTAATAAGCGCTTTGTCGGTGCGCAAAAAATGGCTGCCTTGTTGAAGTAAAAAATTATTCCTCTTCCAGCGTACAGAGCAAAGGGAATTCAAGTTCCCGGGCGAGGGCTTCGACTTTGGCGACTTTCGATTCAGCGATTTCGTAAGTGTACACTCCGGCGATGCCGATGCCCTGATGATGGACGTTCCACATAATTCGTTCGGCATCTTCGGGCGTGTGCAAAAAAACACTTCGCAGGATGAAAATTACAAATTCCATCGTGGAATAATCATCATTGTGCAGCAGGACTTTGTAGAGCGGCGGTTTTTTTACGTCCTGTTTGCTCTCAGTAATAACCGCGCCATCCTGTTCATCTTCCCATTCAGGCATAACAATAATTTCCCGCTAAGCTTTGTTAACACTCACCCATTGGCGGAATTCATTAACCATCGTGACAGCTCCTTCTTCTTCGCCCATTTGAAAAAATCTTAAGAGTACTTCGGGTATGAGAAATGGAAACAAAATGCTGTGATCGCACTCAAAATAATCTTCGTCTACCAGTTGATAGAAACTAACCTCTGCGCCGTTATGTCGCCAGAGTTCTTTTACGCCGAGCGCGGCATAAATTGAAAATTTATTGGTCGAAGGATTTGTAATATCGGCTTCAAAAGCTAAATCAGGGGGCGGGTCAATTGAGAGGTCAAGTCGCTTTTTCTGGGAGATTTGCTTAAAATTCTCAAAGTAATAACATTCGTCAGGATCAATTCCTTTCGCCTTCTTTTTGTTTCTTAAAGTGCTTGACCCGGCGCCAAGAAAATTAAGCCTGAGTTCCAGCGCCAGAACCATAATGAGATGAGGCAACAGGCATTTAATCTTTTCGTGCTCAATTGAAACCGTCATAATCTCCAGCCTTCTGTCATCATAAGTCAATCGCACACGCGGTTGTTCGTCGAACTCGTTCAGTAAAGCTTCATATTCATCCCAACTAATATTATTCAAAGTCACTGCGGCTTCGGGCGGAAGCAAAGCAAAAATCGCCTGATAATCAGTCTCAAACGTAACCATAATTAATCACCTCATTTAAGATTTCTGATGCTACCACAATTTTACTGATTCGCGGCTTTGGATTGTGGCGGACTGGCGGCCTCCTTTTCCGGCTCCTCCTCTTTTGGAAGGAGCGCTTTGAAGGCTGGCAGGGCAGCTAACGGCTTCAGGTCAGCTTCGCTTTCCAGCCGATGAACAATGAATTTATTGAACTCAATTGCTTTTGTCAGCGCGGCGATGGCTTCACGTTTACGTCCAAGTTGCGTCAGCGCACAGGCTCGCTCGAAATATCCTTCAGAGCTTTCAGGGTCTTGTTTGATGGCCTGCGTGGCGGCCAGCAAGGCGGGTGGAAAACGGCGCGTCTCACGATAGATGGAGGCGATGGTTGTTTGATCTCCGCCGTCGGGGTGCAGGGCGACGACTTTTTGCAAAGTTTTGATCGCCACGTCATATTTCTTTTGCGTGCGCTGTGCTTCCGACAATCCGCGTAACCCATCCCAACTGCCGAATAATTCTTTCGGGAAACTCATCAACAGTGCCTCAAATAACTGTGCCATTTCCGGCGTCGTGTCTTCATCCTGATGCATGATTTGCCCATCTACCGCCCGGAAAACTGCATTGGCATCGGGCAGTTGTTTGAGCGCTGTTGCCAAACTTTCTCTGGCTTTTTCCGGTTGTGTCTGGCGCAAATAAAAAGCCACGATTTCCACGTGCGGATCAATATTTTCACGGTCACGGTTAAGGGATTCACGAAAGGCGTTTTCGGCTTCATTCACGCGCTTTGCGGTCTCGAAAATGTTACTCATTTCGCGCCAGGGTCGTGGATCAAGCGGCATCAGTTGCGCATAACGTTTGAAGGCGGCTATCGCTTTTTCCCCGGTGTCCGCCTGAAATCTCCAGGTCAACCCCAGCGCATAATAAGCGGGCGCATAATCCGGCCAGCGGCGGGTGATTTCCTGCCAAATTGGAATGGCGGCATTCGGACGTTCAGGGATTTTTTTCTCGTCTTCTGCTGCCTTCCCATCTGTGGCTTTCGCTTCTTTATTCACTTCCTCAAGGGCTTCATTTGTCTGCTTCGCTTCAAGGATCCTCGCCTTCAGAAAAAGTAAGGGCGCACTTTCACCCTGCGCGGCAATTAATTTCTCCACCTGTTTGAGCGCCTCGCTCGGATTTGCGCTTTGCAACTGCCTGATTTTCGCCAGGCTTGTTTCTGTCTTCAGGGCGCTGTGCAGAGATTCAGAAAAAAACTTTTCGCCTTCATCTACGTTTTCAATTTCGGTGACGTACCAGACATTATTACGGGCCGTGAGCGACAAGCGAATCAGCCCGCTGGCGAAAACAGCGAGCACCGTGGCCTGATTATTTTTTATTTCTTGCGCAATGATTGACGGCTTTGTGTCCCAGTTTTCAACCCATTCAGTTGAGACATCCGAAACAATTTTATTGAAAGCGCGTTGCACTGAAGTGCGTTGTTTTTTGGCGAGTTTTGCGAAAGCTCCTGCGCCCAGAATTTGTTCTGCGGACAAATCCAAATCAAAGACAAACGAACGTAACTCTTCGGACTCCTGCGCTGAAAATTCGTTTACCAACTGGATCGGATCACGCTGAAAATCAGCCACCACAGGATGCGCCGCAAGGATTTCAAATGAGGCTTGATTTAATTGCGCGTAGCTGATGAAACCGTTGCCATCAAAGCGCAAATGGGTCGCGTCAACGTATTCGGTTAAGCCCCAGGTCGGATCAACTTCAACCCATTTACCCAGATAAACTTCTACCCAGGCGTGCGAGCCAAAAGAGCCTCCACCATACGCTGCGCCCACGACCACACGGGCTGGCAAACCCAGAGCGCGTGACAGTGCCACATAAAGTTCCGCGTGTTCCAGGCAATCAGCTTCCCGTGTCGCAAGCGTTTCGACCGTCGTGCTTTGCACCTTCTTCCACTTCAAATTTTCAAACGTCCAGTTGCCGATTTTTCGTGCAACTTTGCGCCCGTCTTTTTCTTTGCCAGCAATTTCCTTTGCCAGATTTATGATCTCTGGCGAGTTGGCATTGATGCGACTGGTTGCTTTCAAATATGGCTCAAATTCCGCTCCGCTCACCGGCAATTTTATCGTCAGGTTGTCCGGGATGCGGCGTTGCGTTGAGGTGAAAACCAGATTGTTTTCGTTCCCGTCCGGTTCGATTTTTTGCCCCGCGAATTTACTGACATCTTCGCGCACACGAGCAAGGACTCCGGGCTGTTTGGCGGAAACTTTTATCTTGAGTGCGGCAATGCGGGTGGGTCGTGGAATATCCAGGCCGGTGGGTTCGAGCAGGGCGTTTTCCAGATCAAATTCTTTGCGGTTCATCGCGCCGACGTTGTAACGACCTTCGCGGT
>JAYSTY010000257.1:0-3097 GCA_043719385.1 Blastocatellia bacterium
TTTTCGGGCTGCCGCACCAAGCTTTTCGCTCCCTAGTTTTTCTGCGGCGGCAGCTTCACGCGTGATGAGCCGTCCGGCGTTATCGCTGATTACTCCTGATGAAGTCTTTGATCGTTACGAATATGACTTCCGCAAAAACCCTGACCTGGCACCCGCCTTTAAACTTTACGACCAGATTGTTTCGACCGCGATTTCCAAATTGCCCGTTTCGGAAAGACTCTGGGCCAAGCTCGTGCTGAAATCACTGTTTGCTTTTTCTTTAGCCGGGCTAACAGTCACAGCTTCACAAATCGCCAATGCACAGATGCTTTCAGTGGATGGACAGCCAACCGCCGGGTATGAACGTGTCGCCAAAATCCTTGATCATTTCGCCCAAACCTGTCCCCAGGCATTTTTCATCAAAGGCGGAGGGAAAAGTTGCAGCTATGTCCTGGCCTCAGTCAATCAAACTTTAGGCTCCAACCTCGAAACACAAATTGTCAAAGACTCCCGTGATATATCTCCGAGTGATCCTCGCCTCCACGAATTGCTGCTGGCAGCGGGTATTCGCCTCTATCCTGATTTAGTTCCGATTCTGGGCGGACAATCATTCCCGGCCTCGTTACCGCAAAGCATCTCACAAATATTCAAGTGGCGTGGCAGCATTCATCAGGCGGATATTTGTTTCACCGGCAACGGCAACTCAAAAAACCAGTGGCGCATGATTATTTCTCCTCTGGTTTGCAGCGAAAATAATGCGGAAGAACTGAATTTTCAACTGGATAATTACACCGTGATCTGGCAGGCCGGTAAGGTAACAAATCCGTCTTCCCTCTCGCCCCTCAAAAAACTGCTGGTACTAAGTAATATTGCCGCCGCCAGAATTTCTGAAGGAGCCGCGTTAACGGAAGATTTCGCCACTATTCACGACAAACTCAGCGAAGAAGTCCTGCAACTCTTCACTGAATTATACGTGCATCAGGGCGCACTGGTTGACGGACAAAATAATCTTCCGGCGACCCCGGAAGACGCAGCTCAACTGGCAAAATATGGACTGCCGGGAACTTTTTCGGCTTTTGCCGGATACGCTTTTGATGGCCTGGTCAGCCAGCATTTACCGCTGCATCCACAGTTCGAGCAGGAAATTACGGATGAGCAGGCGCAAACTTTAATCACCGAATTTTTTGCCGGCTCTGAGGAAAAGCAAAAGTCGCCAGAGAATCTTGATCTGGCAAAGCGATTTGGGGTGCCACTTGGTTTGGTCACCAAAGTTACCGAGGGCGAAGCAGCCGAGCAATATCAACTGGATGTTTTCAGCGAAAGCGCGCAGAGCTATCCTTACGTCCAAACCGTGCTGGGTTTTATTGATCACCAAACTGAAGAAAGTGGCATCGCCAGTGTCCCGCTTGCTTTACTTGAACAATTGTTGAGCAATCAGCCATACGGACTCAATCCGGCTTGTCAGCAATTAGTTCTCGGCGCTCTGACAGCCATCAACTTAATTGAATTATTTGATGAACAGAGCGGGCAATCACTCGCGCAAAAGGATTTGGCAGCCGGTTTCAAGCCCGAAGATTTTACTTCGGTGCGCCGTAGTTCGTCGGTCAGTTATCCCGCCAATGTGTTAGCCGAATGGGCCAGGCATTTGACGGGCAACCCCGATTTACCGCTACCTCATACGCCGGATGCAGAACGCCGTATCCGCGAGGCATTCGCCGAATGGTTAAATACGTGGCAGGAACAAAAACTTAACTCACGATTTGAAGAATTGCCGATTGAAATGCTGACGATAACGGCGTGGCGTGCGTTGAATACGAGTAAGCAAAGATTCGCACGCGTTTCGGCCTTAGCTGAATCAGCCGTGCAGGGCAAAACCGACGTGAGTACAGTGCTTTCCAGAATTGCTGATGTCTTCGGCTTTGAACGCAATGCCTTAGCCCGAACACAGGAAGAAATGCGGGCGCTGAGTGGCTTTCTGGACTGGATTCCGACCTTTACTAATTTGCGAAATTACCTGCTCGCCGCCGAACCAACCTCAAACAAAGACATTGAGCAATTACGCGGTCAGCTTTCCGAACAAATTCAGGAATCGCGGACTTTACTTGATGCGGATTTACGACACGGCGTGGAAGTGAAGTTTGCTGAGTTTCTCAAACGTTACAGTGAATTTTATGCGGCTTCGCACGAATCGAACGTTGGCCCTTCCGCCAACCGTGAATTGATTACTAATTTTTGTGCCAGCGCCGAATGGATGCAATTTCGTTTGCTGATGGAATTAAAACTTGAAAGCGGAGCCTTTGAACGTGACGCGCAGGCGTTATTAAAATTAGCGCAGGAAACTCTGTGCGATTTACCGGCGCAGGAATTATTGCAACATCAACCACATTGCTGCTGCTCCTTCCGCCTGCATCGGCGCGTGCATTTGGGCAGCTTATTAGAAGCTTTGAAATCTATCGCCAGCGCCGCGTCAACTTATTACAGTCTCGCCATCTGGCGTCATCGCAGCGAATTGCGCACCAAAGTCAAAGACCGTAATGACGAAGGGCTGCAATTTGAGTTGGAAGATTTTCTGGCTGCCTGTGGCAGCGGTGACCTCACTGACCTGACCCAGGAATTAGTCGCTTTCATCAACGACTGCCTCGGCAAAGAACCTGTCACAGCTTCGGCGAGTGGCGGCATTAGTATCTGAATATACGCAGCAGCAAAGACCAGCGCAGCCAAATTATAAATCGCTGGTCTTTGCTGTCTCGCCCTCGTTGCCTTGCCTGCCTTGTCCGCCTGGTTTATTCTTTCCCACTTTGACATTAGAGTTCAGTGAGTGAAACCCGCCTCGCGACGGCTCGCGGTACAGTACCCGGAGCGGTAGCGACGGGTGTTTTCATGTCGCAAACAATCATGACAAGCTATAAGTTGACGGGAAAGTATTCATGCAAAATCCCCCCAAAGTTTCGATCCTGATGCCGGTTTATAACGAAGCCGGAACCATCAAAGAAATTATCGCCCGCGTCCACTCCATCACTATTCCCGGGGCGAGCAAAGAATTGATTATTGTCGACGATGGCTCCACAGACGGAACCCGCGAACTGTTACAGGAAATGCCCGTTACCGAAATCCAGAA
>JAYSTY010000258.1:0-18768 GCA_043719385.1 Blastocatellia bacterium
GGACTAACGCACATCGGTCTGCTTTCGGATGTAAAAAACAACACCCAAAATAATTATTTAATCATTCACAACATCGGCGCCGGAGCGCAGCTTGAGGATAGATTATTCGAGTGGAAAATCATCGGGCATTATCGTTATTTTGATGGCAAAGATAAGGTCAGGCCTGTACCAACCCCTGTAATCATTCAAAAAAACTAACTATGAAATTCAAGACTCCTTCGCTAACGTGGCTACGAACTTTCTCACTATTTTTCTTCCTGCTCTTTTCACTCGTCGCGCTTTCATCCTGCCAGCGCAAAAAAGAAATCAGTTACCTGCCTGGCGTCTGGAACGGGACGGCTTCGCTGAAACCTGATTCATCTTTTTCCTTTCAGAAAACGCAGCCTGAAGAAGTCCCGCTCAGACTCGAACTCAAAGTTGAAGGCAATCAGGTCATCGGCTCTTTTATGAATGGCGCTGAGCGCGTGACTTCGACCAGCGGAACATTTGATGTGCCAACGCAAACGCTGAAGCTGAATTTTGATTATTATGACGCAGTATTCGAGGCTGGATTTGTGCGCCGCGAAATGATCGGAACGCTGACGCGAACCTGGCATCAGAAAAAATTAGTGCGTGAGATCAAAATTTGGAAAGGCGGCGAACCGATGATTATTCCGGCTGGAGCGGAGGGCAAAGACGTGAGCGGCGAATGGGAAATGCGTGTCGGCGAAGGCGCACAACAAAAAACCTGGAAATTAATTGCCCAACAAAAAGACGGCAGCGTCATCGGCACGATCCTGACTCCTTCGGGCGATTGGGGAACAATGACCGGAGCGTTCGGTTACGGCAAATTACAACTTAGCCATTTTGATGTGATCAATGGTCATATTTTCCGCGCTGTGCTCAATGACAAAGGGCAGCTTGAAGGAATGGTAGACCTGGGTCAGGGCGATCCGCCGCGCAGAATTATTGCCGAACGCATCAGCAATAATTCGCCCGCCAATGCTGATCCCGCCCAACTCACCCGCGTCCAGAATCCGGCAGAAACCTTTCGCTTTGGCGGCATAGATTTTGACGGCAAAGCGATTGACCAAACCAATCCACGTTTCAAAAATAAAGTTGTCCTCATCGAAGTCACCGGCACCTGGTGTCCGAACTGTTACGACGAAGCGCCTTTATTAAAAGACCTTTCTGCACGCTACAAAGATCAGGGCTTGGAGGTTTTAGGGCTGTCATTTGAATACACCGGCGACACCAAACGCGATTTGGAGCAGGTCAAAATCTTCGCTAAAAAACACAGCATCACGTATTTGATGCTGCTGGCGGGGACGACAGAAAATGATGATGTGAATAAGAAGCTCCCGCAACTGGTAAATTTCGGAGCGTTTCCGACGACGATTTTTATAGGACGCGATGGCTTAGTAAAAAAGATTCACGCGGGATTTGAAGGCCCAGCCACAGGGGAAAGATTTACACGGCTGAGCGGTGAATTTGAAGAGACAGTCAAGAGTTTGCTGAAAGGTGAGTAAGTATTTTGGAAAGCCGTAATTCTCCTGCAAAATAGGCCATCATTGTCCAGCGCAACTCCATTTTCTTTATCCGCAAAGGCAATCCGCTTAAAATGACCTTTGTCATACACGGTATTATTGATCCATACTTTGGCAGGGTTGAGTTTCTTGCACCATTCTTTTCCACCATTGATAGTTGATAATAAATCGCCAGTACTGAGGCCCATCCATCCTATTTGGCTGTCCAGGAAATATACGTCAGTTATAGCATCACCGGGAAATTCATTCCCTTTCATTTCGGTGAGTTCAGTTGAGTTGTAAACATTTTTGCCGTCACATTTTAGGTTTTTAAATGTTTTAACTTGTCAATCAGATAAGCCATTCTTGATAACAGCATCTGGCGACATAAAATACTTAGTTGTTTCATCTAAGTAGATAAGTTTTTCAATATAGCCAGCGTTGCAAGGATAGTTCCTCTCCCTCCAACCAGCCCCATTATCAAAGCTTACAAAACCAGCCTCTTATCCTTTGAATTTTCCATTTCCAGTAATAAAAGGGCATCCTGATTTTAAGTAGTCAAGCAAAAGAATTGAGGTAGAATGAAGTGCCTGAGAATGCCAACTAAATTCGTCAAGCCGCTGCCGGAGACGCCGCAAGAGCGGCTCCAGGAAATTCATAAAAACGATCCGGCACATCGGACGCGGAGGCGAGCGCAGGCGATTCTCCTGAGTGCGCGGGGCTACTCACTGGATCAACTCGCCGCCATCTACCCTAAATACCTTCTTTCTTTTGCTTGAGTACTCAGCATAAACTTTCCAGTTTGTGCTGAGTACTAAGCCATAATCTTATGAGTGAAGGTCTGCTTTCCTTTGGAAGTATTTCTGACTGGAAACGCAAACTGGAAAGTTTGCGCTACATTTAATTCAGGGACGATTGCTGTACACTGATTTCCCGCCTGCTTTGGCTATCGTGTAAATCTCGCTGCTCTGTAAATTTTTCACTTTCTCAAACTGATCGTCATACGTGATAAGGAAGACGCGGTTGCCTTCTTTCCATTTCTGCGCCAAATCATTTCGATCAATAAACACAGGCGGACAATCGGGATAGTGCGAACCAAACTCCAGCACTGTCGTTCGTCCGTCAACCAGCAATATCGGACGCGCCAGATAAAATCCGGCGCTCGCATGCGTCTGAAATTCGCCATTGAAGGCAACGATGTCATTCGGTTGTATACGGCTCTGAATTTCTTTGGCTAAGGGATAGGTCGAAAGCGCCGGATTGAAAATCCCAAACGCATAATGGGCGAAATATAAGAACGCTACTGTGGCAATCGCAGTGGTAATCGAAGCCGCCAGATTGTTTCGTCGTAAACGAAAGAAGAACGCAATCAGAAAGCCAGCCCCAAGCGTGATAGCCGCGCCAATAGCAGGGAAGCGCAAGGTCGCAAAAGCTGCCGTCGTCAAGTCTGATGCGTGTCCCAGCGACAGCCGATAATTGTCAGGATTGCTGGTCAAAAATTGCGAAATGTCACCGCTCGGCGTGACATGGCGCGAAAGCCAGAGGACGTATCCAAGCGCGATTGCAATCATTAACCCAAACGCGCACAGCAAACCCTGCCCCCATTTTATCAACTGGTGATTTTCGGCTTCTCCCTGTGACAGGGCGCTGCCAATCAACAACGCGAGCGCCGGAAAAACAGGGAACGTGTAATATTCCTGACGCGTAGAAAAAGAAAAAAATCCAACGATCACCAGGAACCAGAGGATTGCAAATAAGCGCAACTGATCTTTTCGCTCAACTGGTCGCCATAACTTGCCCGGATTCCGCAAAGCCAGCGGCAAAAATACGCTGAAGGGAAACAACCAAACCAGATGCAACAGCCAGAAAGGAAGCAGCGGCACGGTGTCGTAATCCATCGGATAACGTGTGCCTAAAAATCGCTTCACATGTTCGTTGATAAAATAAAACCAAAAGAATTTGTCATTCCGCATTCCCGCCAGCACGTGCCAGGGAACTGCCAGCACAAAAAATAATAACGTTCCCGCGAATGGTTTCATTTGCCAGACGCGCTTCCAGCCGTTTGTCAGCAGCACGAAGAAAAACAAAATGCCGCATGGAAAGACGACACCAATCAGCCCTTTTGAAAGCACTGCCGCCGCCAGACAGGCATAAAAAAGATAAATCCAATTCGTGTTTATTTCTTCGTAATAAACTTTCAGGAAAACATAAAACGCGATGGTCATCCACAGCGTCAGGATAACTTCAAAGATCAAAATGCGTGTGAATAAATACACGCCAAGCCCGACACACAAACTCAGACCAGCATAAAATCCCGCTCGCTCTCCGCCCATCCAATTCCCGAAGGCGTACACCACTAAAACCAGCAGCAACGTCGCCAGAGCCAATGGTAGCCGCGCTGAAAACGTCGAGACGCCAAATGTTTTGTACGAAATCGCCAGCGCCCAATACATCACCGGAGCCTTTTCCAAAAACCGCACTCCGTTCATGTGCAACGTCACCCAATCGTTGCGCTCGACCATTTCCCGCGCAGTCTCGGCATTCGCAGCATCCGCATCATCAAGCAGCGCCGGAGACCAGGCGCTCCCAAAATAGATAAAGGCAGTAAGTAAAATTAACAGCAACCAGCGTTGTTTCATAAATTTGTCAGAGGCGAGAAGTATGGGTAGTAAAACTTAACCTTCAGCATAACAAGCAAATTTCAAATTACCAACCAGAGGATAGAAATATGACAGACCGGTAAAATACCCCTTTGCCGACACACATTTGAAGGAGTCCTGGCTGTGCTTAGCCAATTGATGTTTCGTCGCAACGATCAGTTGTTCAAGTGATTGTTACAACTTTGGGTTCAAGGCCGGGGGCGCTGGCGCTGGCGAACTCGAAATCAGCTTCGGCGTGTTCATCTTCACTTTTGGCGAACCAACTGTCGCCACAGCGAGTCAGCCCGGCAGGGAATGGCAGCGAATGAAAGTTGTCAGTTTGTTTATGATTTCTTCCTGTTTGTAAAAAAAGTAGTTGCGTGCGACGGGTGATAACGTAAAGCTAACCGGGCGCGGTCAATGGAAGCTTGAAAACATACAAAGCACCAAATGACAGCGCCCTGGTTGAGCGTTGTGTTAGGCTGGTAAAACTCGTAGCTTAGATCTCCTGCTCCCCTTCACCTTCTTGTGTTGAGTGGCTAAAAGCCTGCAATGTTTGCCTTTGATTTTCGGCAAGAGTGACAAGCGCCGCTAGTGTTTCGCGTCGCACAGCCTTTCGTATATGAGTAGACGCAATCGCTTCGTGACTCTCATATGCGGCAACTTGCTCCAGCACCTGAAAGAGAGGTGAGCTGCGCTGCAGGCGAGTCTCTTTCCCGTTCACCACAAGCAACGCATCATCACGTCCGATGAAGTCGCGCCAGGCAACTCCGGGGTTCCGAAAGGCTCTGTCTTCTTCAAAGTATTGGGGAACCCGCCCGGGGCTGTGAGCCAGTCTGACCTTCGCCCAGCGCTGGTTGCCATCAATTTCAAGTATCTCAATTTTTGTGTGAGAGCCGTAGATCGACATCTTTTCCAACGTTCCAAACGTATTACCCACCACTAAATCCTGTTCGCCATTGTTGGCTGAAATCAGATACGATTGGTTATCCTGAAAACTGTGAATCAACACCGCGGGTTGGGGAATTGCTGCATCCCAGCCCTCTTTACTTCTGAATTCCACGAGATAGTCTCCAATCCGGGCGGCAAGAAATCCCGGCGCGTCATGCCGGTGTAGAGGTTGGAGTTGCACGACGGTGGAAAATGACCTGTTACTCGTTTGCCACACCCGCGATTCGTCAAGCCAGCCACGGCCTGCCATGTTGGCAGCGTTAAGACCAGGACCAATAAAACTATAGCGCGGATGTGGGGCTGAAAACGCCCGAGCAGTGCTCATTGTGTCCCATTGATCCATATAATCCGCTGTCGAACCGTAGGCACGCGAATGGTCAAGCCCATAAAAATGACCCATCTCCTGTCCTAAATATCGAGGGTCTGTCGAGCCCGGACCACACACCACCCCATCACCGCCTCCAAAAAGGTCAGTTTCCACATTCATGCAAATAACCACACCTGCATACGGTGAAAGTTCATCTCCGTTGTCCACAGCAGCCTGGCGGGCCCACGCGATAAGGTCAGCGCGACCATCTGAATTTGCTCCACTTCCCATATATTCACTACGTTTTTGTTTCAATGTGTACCAGCCAAACACGCGGGTATTGCTTAAATCTAATTTTCCGTGTGAAACATCTCGAAAGAAATCCACCATATTTTGCGACCCGACGCCGGATGCCGTAAAAAGGTCTTCATAATAATTCATTGGAAATGGTTCGGTTAAGTCGTCACTAAATTTGCAAAGTAAGATTGCCCATGATGATTTGATCATTGTCATATTCCTCATTATTTGCGGTCGCGAAGTTGATGGGTGGACACCTTTGCTAAAGTCGGGACCAGCTTGAATTTTATGTGTGGTAACAAGCCTGCTAACAAAGCATCGTCTGCTTGTAACAGGCTCAACATAATGCTGACCAGGCTCACTTCACAGCAGTTGCGGCGGCGTGATGCTCTGGCATTGATCCGGCAGTGGCTTGAGTTTGAGCACCGTGCCACAGCGTGCGCGTTTACTCGATCTTGATTGTGACCTTGTTGGCAGGCAGTCCGTCAACCATCAGTGTGACTTCGACTTCACCGCTGCCGCTCAGACTGCGCGGCAATTTCACGTTGACCTGATCTACTCCGACAAAACAGCAATGCGCTCCGGCGTAAAATACCTCGGCTGACTCATTGCCAATTTTCACTGTGACGTTCGCTAACGAACTGCGTCCGCGCATACCCGTCCCGAACAAAAGCAAAAACACCTGCTCGCTGGCTGGACCGAGATTGAGCGCGACGGCGATTTGCTGATTGGTCGTCGCATCGTATTGCGCGACCGGTTCGTAGCTTTGCGTATCGTCGGCTTTGACCCGCACGGCCAAAGCGGCAGCGACGCCTGCGCCGTTGGCGTTGGCCGCAAACAACCCGGGTGCGACGGCGACGATATTCACTTCGCCTTCTGAAACAAGGTTGGCTGTGTTCGTGATGGTAACGTGCGCCGGACCGAGGGCCGTGCCGGGCGGAATCTGATAATTAACCTGCGCTGGCGAGGCATAAAAGAGCGGAGCCAGACGCTCGACGCTCTGGCTGTCGCGGATGCGCACGGTCGTGCCCAGCAGTTCCGTCGGCAACGGCAACGTCATCGCCACCTCAACTTGCGGAGCCAAATCTACGCCAAAGCCTGCCACGATCATTTCACTGGTCAGCCTCTGATCGAGGTAACTCGCCGCCGAGACGCTGGTGACGGTACGCGGCGTGATGACGAGGCTGTACGCTTGCGAACCCGCGCAACCATTGGCGTCGAGCGCCTGCGCCGTGAAAGCGAACGTTCCGGCGAAGACGGGCGTACCTGCCAATACGCCTGCGGATGAAAGATTCAATCCGGCGGGCAGCACACCTGCGCTCACGCTGAAGTTGTAAGCGGGCGCGCCTCCCACTGCCGTGAGCGTGCTGGTGTAATTTGCGCCCACCATGCCTGCGGCAAGCGTCGCAGGCGAGACCGTCAGCGGGTTGCACGAAGCCGAGACGGTGAAGCTGTACCCCTTCGCGCTCTGGCAGCCATTCGCATCGGTGGCGGTGACGGTAAAACTGAAATTGCCTGCCGCTGTGGGCGTACCGGACAACAAACCTTGTGGCGTCAGGCTCGCGCCATTCGGCAAAGCTCCGGCGGTTACGGCGAAGGTGTAAGGCGCAACGCCGCCACTCGCCGTCAGCATTTGGTTGAGTGGCGTGCCGACTTTCGCGCCCGTCAGCGTTGCCGGAGCAATCGTGAGCGCAGGGCAAACGACGTTCAGCGTCAGGGTATAAGGCTGTGTGCCAGTGCAACCATTCGCATCGGTGGCTTTGACGATGAAGCTGAAATTACCCGCCTGGGTTGACGTACCTGAAAGCACGCCCGCTGCCGACAAATTCAACCCTGACGGCAAGCTGCCTGCGCTCAGGCTGTAGCTGATTGCGCCCGTGCCGCCCGTTTGCGTGAATGTTTGTTGGTAAAATGCACCCATCGCTCCGACAGGCAGCGTGACCGGATTGATCGTAATGACGGAACATTGCACGCTCACGCCGCCGCCCCAGAATCCACTGCTCACCGTGTAACTGCCGCCGCTCGCAGCAACAGCCGCGCTCTGACCAATTGAGCCAGTCACATTCGTCGCGCCGTTCGCGCTCGTCCCGCCGCCGCCCGCGATGACTTCTTGCGTAACGGTGTAACTGCCGCCGGATTGCGCTGGTTCCAGTGTTTCAGCGTTGGGCAACACCTCGACAGCAGTGCTGGTCATTTTAGCTCTGGCAGGCGCGGCGGTATGTTCGCGCGGGTGCGATGTAAGAGTATTCTTCGCTGCCAGCGCTGCGTTGCCGTAGTGCGTCAGGTAGGCTCGCTGGGCAAAGCTGGTGAAGCCCGACAAGACCAACAGGCCCAGCAGCATTATCACTAACGGCCTTTTTAATTGATTGCGTCGCGTGTTGATTCGCATATTTTGCTCTCTGGCTGCTGCGATTAGCAGCCTCTTTCGTTATCACTCATTGGATATTCGGCAGTCTATCTTGATGAACGCAGCACGCTCACACAGGCGTGTCACTGGGTCATCAGGCGAGTCAGTAAACAATTAAGAAGAAGCGACTGTCACCGAAACCGGCAAATCCGTCCCCCTTCTTAAAAGTGACATACGCGAAATTACTACTAACCCCAGCACCACCAAATAGGACATTAAATCTTTCTGCAGTGAGTGATAGGAACCGATCATTGACAGAGAACCCGAAGTTAATGGTGTAACTACCCTCGAAAGATCTAGTCATGCTAAACCCACAGTTACCAGTGGACGAATTGGTGATGCCGTTGTAGCAACGCACGATATACTGGTCAGCCGGTAAGAATGGGTCTACAGAAATCATCGCTTTGACCAGCCCGTTAGAAGAAAGTGCTTGCGCGATATTGCCCTCAGCGTAGATCGCCCGTCCGCCTGAGTTGTTGCGGGCATAGACGGCGACACCGGCTGGACTGGTGCTGACGCCATACACGCCTGTCGCGTTGGCGACGTTCGCTTCGCCGATGACGCCGATGCTGCCACTGCCGGTACCTTTGCCATAAACGCCCGCCGCCGTCAGGCTGGACACGGCGGTTTCGCCATACACACCGGAGCTGCTGGTGCTGGTTCCATACACACCCTGAGCGCTGTCGCTATCGCCCTGTATGCCGCGATGGCTGGTGCTCCTTCCCCACACGCCCCGTCCCGTCGAACTCTGACCGAAGATCGCGTGAGCGCCCGCCGCGTTGTCAAAAACATGCAGCTTGCCGATGACCGGGTCGGTTGTCCCAATGCCGACCCTGCCCTCCTTTGTGATTACGAATCGTGGGGTAAAGGAATGTGTCCCCCCGGCGGACGTGCTGAAGTCCGTATTGTAGTAAGCAAACTTCCCATTCCCATCCTGAAACTGAAAAATGCTGCCATAACCCGCCGCTCCAGCCGAATATGAATTGCCATTGTAAAAGGCGTTGAAGCCCAGCGACGGGTAAGGGCCGGGTGCGCCGCAGCAAAGCGAAAAGCCATAAACTCCCCCCGGCAGACCCAGCGCAGTCGTTCCGTTCACTTGCAGGGCGTGGGCGGGCGTCGTCGTGCCAATGCCGAGCCTACCGCCGATGATGCCGTTGCCGGAGAGGTTGAAATTTCCGGTCTGCTGGGCCGTATCATTTTTGACGAACGTGCTGCCAACGCTCGCCGTCGTGACGTATTCGCTCGCAGCCACGCCACCCAACTTCGTCGCGTTCGTCGCTGTCACCGCGTTCAAACTCTGCACGGCATACGGCACGGAAGTAATGGGCGAGCGCGGGGCGAGAATCGTGTAAGCGCTGGTGTTGCCCGCCGGACGCACACCAATTTCCAGATAACGATCTGCGCCGCTAAATACATTCGCGCTGAAATCAAGCGTCACAGTGAAAATGCCCGCGCTGGCGGCAACCGGATTGCGCACCAGTGTCGTGCCCTGTTGCGTGCCACCCGCCGACGTGTCGTAGAGTTTGAATTGCAGGTCGTAATTACCGTTGGCGGGATTGCCCGCATCGGTCAGTTTGCCTTGATAAGTGAAAGCGGTGGATTGTGCTTGCGCTGTGAGTGACAGCAGCGCGAGCGTGAGCAGCGCAAGGGCGCAAATCATTTGTCGTGTGAATGTCATGGCTTGATGCCTCCTTAAAGTTATGGCTTGGGAAGTTGTGGTGGCGCGGACTTCAGTCGGCGTTCCGTAGCGCGGGCTGAAGTCTGTGCTGCTACGCTACGCTTCAGCGGATGTTGATCGTGACGGCATTCGCCGAACGGTTACCCGCTGTGAATTGAATGTTGACCTCGCCTTTACCCGGCAATGAGCGCGGCATGCGGACGTTGGCCAGTCGAGCTGATTGACAGCCCGCGGTTGGCTGTCAAAGACCAACTCGCCGCTTTGATCGAAGACTTGGAATTGTATTTGCTCTACGCTTGAGGGCGCAGTGAAACGGACTTGCTGTTGCTGAATGATGATCGTCACATCCTGCGCGGACGGGTTAGACCGTTGGGGTAACTGTGCCAGCGCGCTCGGCACGGTCAATAGGATGGTCATGATGAGCGTAAGCAAAGATTTCGGGGACTGCATAAGATTTCCTCCTGCAAAGAGGGAAGTTGTTTTGTCATAGCCAACGACTACGCGCAAATACTGCGTATCGCTGTTCCCTCAACTGGTACTGACAGCCGCAGCGAAAACATGTCGCAAAAAAATAAAACTACCTGCGCAAGTCAGTTGATCAGATTGACTGGAACGGGCGCATCCCGCTCCCCGCCTGCACATGCGGGAATCAGAGAAAAACCCGGTAACACCAGGGCGGGGGTTTTTGATTTTTGATTGAGCGGGTCAATGGCCGGGATCAGCAGCGGTCATTTGCTGCCAACGCGGAAGAAGTAACGATTGACTTCTGCGACCGCTGGCGCAGTTGAAACGCCTGAGAGCGTCAGAATGTAATCACCGGCTGAGAGTTTAGCGGCAGGCACGGCGATGGCGACGCGGCCGGCGTGCGGTTTGACGGTCTGGCTGCGCCACACGGTGGCGCCTTCGACCGTGCGCACTTGGATTTGATAGAACGCATAATCTCGCGCTTCCAGGCGCATTTGCAGTTTGACTTGTCTGGCCTGGCGCGGAATCGTCAGCAGTTGCGGAGCTGCGTTGCCGCGCAACAGGCTGGCGGTGAGCGCGAAAACGAGTACGGGTGGTTGCGTTACGGGCGATGGCGTCGGCGATGGCGATGGCGATGGCGTGGTCTGGCGGGCAGCCAGCACAGCGGCCAGCCGTTCGTTTTGCGCACGCGTGGCGGCCAGTTCCGCCGCCAGAACACGTTCGCGTTGTTCTGATTGTACCGCCACAAATTGAGCGCGTTCGCGCGTTCGCTCAACCATCAGCCACGCGCCGCCTGCCAGCAATAACAAGGTCGCGAATGACAAGCCCCAGGCCAGTTGCGGCATGCGCCACAGCGCGCGGAACTGCGCCCGGGATGAAAGCTCTGGTGCAACCGGATCACTGGCTGCGTCTGCTGCCCTGAGCAGCATACGCGCGAGGGCGACACGTTCGCGGTGGAGCGGCGAATCCAGATAATATTGCTCGAACTGCCCGCGTTCAGCGCGCGCCAGCCGGTCGCGGACGTAATCATCAACCAGGCGGTTTTCGACCGCCCACACTTCCTCCAGCCACCCGGCATCGGAGAAGTATTGTGTTTCAATCGTCTCCTGCTCCGACTCCGGCAAATTACCCAGCAGGTAGCGGCGCAACAAGTTTTCCTGATCATTCACCATCGTTACCACGTTCAATCCCACCTTCAACCTTTTTTTAGTGAGGGGGCAGTGCCTCGGAAACAGAATGCAGCGCCCTTCTACTTGTGACTGGCGCAAGTCCTGAATTCATGTCACGGCTTTTTTTAAACATTCCGCAATGCATTGTGCCATCTGGCCGCGGATGCGTTGGGCGCGGCTGCGCAACGCATTGAGCGGAATGCCCAGGCGCACGGCGAGTGCCAGTCGTTGGTCTATCTTCTGCCGCCGCTCGTCCTGGTAATAGCGCAAAATCAATTGTCGGCTTTCGAGCGGCAAGGCCTCCAGGCAATGCTCAAAACAGCTTTGCCGTTCATCGGTTTCAGTTAAAGAGGTTTGGGCAGGAGCAGCGTGCGAAGCAAGTTCTTCTATGTCAGCGCGCAAGTGGTCAGGGCTTCTTAGGCTTTCGCGCCAGACGAAACGAGCCACGCCAAGGCAATAAGTGGGCAAGTCGCGCAACGTCTCGCCCTCGTCAATTTTGCGTATTACGCGGTTGAGCGTCTCATCGGCCAAATCTTCGGGGAAGTGTGCGCGCCGCCAATCGAAGAATTTAACCAGCGCCAACCGGATGGCTTCGTATTGCTCGCCCGCGCGCTCAGCGTCCGCATCAAGGCAGGCCAGCAGTTTGGCGAGGGCCGCGCCGCTCAGTGTCCATTGTTGTTTTGTCGTTGACGAAACGTCCTTCATCGTTAGGTTATTGTTAGCCACAGATTCACACAGATTATTGGTACAGTACCCGAAGCGGTAGCGATGGGGTCGCCACCATCACCAGCTCGCTACGGCTCGCCGTACCGTACCGCTTTGCTGAATCTGTGCCCATCAGTGTAAAAAAACATTCGTGAAAATTCTTGGCAAAATCTCACCCCACATTTACCCGCTACCGCTATCTAATTTAGCGCCAATCGCCTTGCAACACGAACGCCGCCCAATAAAAAGGCGTGGCGTAACGCTTCTGGTTCAGCAGGCCAAGTTGTGCCGCGCGTAAGGCCGCCGCCGGTTTCAGCTTGTCTTTGAGCATGCCCGTATAAAACCGCTTCATCAGTTCAGCCGTCGCCAGATCGTCCACTTGCCAGAGGCTGGCGGCGACGCGCGGCGCGCCTGCATACATAAACCCGCGCGTCAAACCGATCAGCCCTTCGCCTTTGACCTCTTTGCCCAAGGCCGTTTGGCAGGCACTCAGGACGACGAGTTCGGCGTTGAATTTCAAATTATAAATCTCGTGCAAGCGCAACCAGCCGTCTTGTGACTGACCGGCTTCGTTCACCAGCGAAAAGACCAAGCCTGAAAGCTCAGGGTGTTCAGCGTTCAGCAAGCCGTGCGTAGCGAAATGGACGAAGCGATAACGACCCAATTCTTCTTTCGTCGCAGTGGCACGGCTGGCTTGAAACCCGGTAGCTTGCAACACCTGGCTGGCAGGCGCGAGCGCAGCAATCGCAGCGGCCTCTTCGCGCGAAAACGGCAAGCGCGACAACCCGGCGCGGCCCGTGGTTGAAGTTGAGAAGGAGCGCAGCGCGCGGCTCAAGTCTGACGTGAACGCCGCTGGCTCGCGTTCCGGTTGGCGTTTGCGCGCGAGTGCGACACGCGGGTCGCTGGCTTCAAACACCGGGTCGGCCAATACTGCGAGCGTTTGCGTAGCCGGTTGCCGTCCCGCCGCTTCACCACGAATGACGGCCAGCACCGAAGCCGAAGGCAGATTGACGATCTCGTGATTGACGAGCAGCGGCTGCCTGGGGGCGGCAGGATCAGGCAGCGCGGCAAAGGGCAAATAAGCCAACGCTCCGGCGGCGACAATCGCCAGACGATGCTTGCCCAATTGCGCCGCGACCGGGCCGAGCAGCATCTGGCTGAGCGCGGCGGCCTGCGCGGGGAAAGCCGCTTCAGCCGCGACGACACGCGCGTGTTGCTGTGTTTCGGTCAAGCCTGACAGCGGTTGGCGCGCGGTGAGCAATTCATAAACCTTGCGCGCAGCGGTTTCGATTTCAACACGCGGCGGCAATTGATAACTGTTGATCGAAGTGGGCGTGACAGCCCACAGATAGCTCGCCTTTTCGCCGAGCGCGTATTCGAGCAATAGCGTGTCGTCATCCAGCAAGCGTTGAATGTCTGGCGCGTTGAGCGGTTGCGGCGCGATGAGCGCGGCATAGCGCGGACTCGCCGTGCGGATTTGCGTTTCGGCTTCCTGCAACTTGACGCTTAGTTCGGTGATTTCTTTGGCGCTGGCGGCGGCCTGCGCTTCGGTGTGTTTACCGCTGAGCAATTGAGTTTGAGCGACGGCGCGTGCGTTGAGTTTGCGCCGAAAAGCTTGTTCGCTGGCAAGTAACGACGGGTCAACGCCCTGGCGAATATCAGCGCGTGCTTCTGCCAGTAATTCGAGCAAGCTGCGCGCTCGTGCGCGCTCGCTCGCTTCCAGCGCGGCAAGGCCGCCTTTCCTGCCTGCCTGCTGATCCATCCGTATCAGCAGATCAATATAGAAATCGTATCTGCTTTGCACAGAAGCGAAGTAGGAAGCGCGTAATTCCTGAGCGGAAAGTTTCCCGCGCAATGATTCAACGATGCGAAGCGATTCCTCAAGCTGTTGCCGTGCCTCGGCCAGGTTACCCCGCGCATCATTGATTCTGCTTTGGTGAAACAGCGCGCTGGCTTCGCGTTCGGGCATCTGAATCGCACGAGCCAGCGCGTGTGCCTGCTGGAAATACTCCAAAGCTCGCGGCTTCTGGTCTGATTTTTCATACGCTAGCCCGATGTTGATGAGTGTGCCCGTCTCTTTTTCTCTATCGCCGACCACACGTATGAGCGACAGTCCTTGCTGGTAATAGTCCATGGCTTTTTGCATCTCGCCTGCCCAATGGTAAGCCGACCCGAGTTGGGCGAGCGTATCGGCTTCACCAGCACGATCTCCGGCTTTCCGCTGGAGCAGCAGTGCCTGATGGTAGGATTCGAGCGATTTTTGCTGATCGCCCGCAGAACTCTAGGCGGCGCCGATTGCGGAAAGAGTTTTGGCTTCACTCACCGGATCACCGACAGACCGGAAGATTGGCAGCGCCTGATTAAAGAAATCGAGCGCCTGATGATTCTCGCCCAGCGTCATAGACATATTTCCGAGATTGTGGAGCGTCACAGCCTCACGCTCTCGAATTCTTAACTCGTGCCAGAGTTTCAGCGACTGACTGAAATAATCCAGCGCTTTCTGGAACTCACCTGACGAACGATTAACTACCCCAAGAGCATTGAGCGCAATGGCTTCCCCGTTGCGGTTACCAAGTATTCGATATAACGAAAGCGCCTGACTGAAATAACCCAACGCCTGCTGGCTCTCACTTAAGCCCTGGTAAACATGGCCGATATTGTTGAGCGTGTCAGCTTCTGTCCCCCGGTCACCGACAGCCCGCAGAAGCGGCAACGACTCTTTGAAATAATCCATCGCTTTCTGCTGGTCGCCAGTCAGACTATAAAAGGCTCCCAGATTATTCAGCGTGCGAGCTTCTTCATTCCGGTCACCGAGGGAACGATAGAAGGCGAGAGACTGGGTGAACTTAACCCGGCCCTGCTCCAACTGACCAAGCGACAGCAGGTTAATGCCGATAAGGTTGAGCGCTTGGGCTTCTAGCCACTTGTTTCCTGCGGCTTGGAAGAGTTGTTGCGCTTCTTCAAATTTTCTGACGGCAGCTTCAATGGATTCTTTTGTCCTCTGGACTGAGAGCTTTTGTCCTGCGCGCAAGACCGCCATCGCCGCAATCTCTGCCGCGACCTGATCTCTGTCACGTTGAGCCGCCTGATGCAATTCAACCAACTTGGCCTCATATCTTCCAGCCTTGGCGCTCTGATCGTAAGAACGCACTTCAAGGCGATAAGGGCCAGAGGTCTCGGCCACCAGCATGACCCGCTCCGGCCCTTGCGTTCCGTTCGGGCTGTCAACTTCAAAGACCTTTTGTCCGTCGGGCGCGAAGACGGTGACGATTACGTCAATGCCGCGCTGCTCAACGACGGCTTCGAGATACTGCCCTTGCGCCAGCGTCACCTGATAGCTGTGTGTTTGTCCGCCAGCCAATTCGCGCGTAATGGGAACATCAGCCGTGAGTGGTTGCGGAGCATTGGATTGAGCGGCGCTGGGTGCGGGGCTGAAAAGCGTCAGGGCCGATAACGCGAGGGCAGCCAAACCAACCAGCCACGGCCAACGTTGGCTGAGATCATCCATTTGTTTGTGCAGGTACATTGGTTTCTCCGAGCAGCGTTGCTGATTCCAAGCGAATGGGGAGAACGCCATTCTATACTGTGCTGAGGCGGCTGGAAATGTCGCGCGGACTTTAGGCGCCGGATCGGGTGTGATTAAATGTGTGACACAGCTTTTGTTTTATACCTTGAGCGGGCACAATTTGTAGTTTTTCTCATCCACGAAGACACACGAAGAAAAGCCCTGATTTTACTGCCTTTCTTCGTGCTTCTTCGTGTGTCTTCGTGGATGAGATACTCAGGTTGTTCCCGCGCGCAGTATAGTCCGCGCTGCGTCTGGCATCAGCAATTACTGTTTGGTGTCGGCAATCAATTGTTCGAGCGCTGGCCTGAGTTTGGGAGCGAGCTTCAGGCATTGCTGAAAATCGCTTTGCGCTGCGTCCGCACGGTTTTGCCGCAAACGCACGAGTCCGCGCAGCGCGTAAGCTTCGGTCAGATGCGAGTGCAACCCGATGGCTTGGGTGAAGTCGGCCTCAGCCCGTTGCCAATCTCCTTTGGTTTTCCAATAAGCCCCGCGATTGAACCAGGCGTCGCCCAGGCGCGGATTGAGTGCGATGGCCTGGGTGTAATCGGCGAGCGCGCCCGCGAGGTCGCCCCGGATTTGCCGTGCCGCGCCCCGGTCGCTGAAGGCTTCGGCAAAGTCGGGCTTGAGTTTGAGCGCCTGTGTCTGATCGCTGAGCGCGCCATCGTAATCTTTCAAGTGAAAGCGCGCCTCGCCGCGCTGGTTATATAGTTCGGCGCTACGCAAACCGAGCTTGAAGGCGTGGTCGAAATCGGCGAGCGCCCCCCGATCATCGCCTTTCAAGTTGCGCATCACGCCACGATTGGCCCAGACGGCGGCAAGGCGCGGATTAAGTTCTAAAGCCTGATTGAGGTCGCTGAGGGTGCCGTCGAGATCGCCCAACTTATAGCGCACGTTGCTGCGATTCAAGTAAGCTTCAACCCGGCGCGGATCGAGTTTGATCGTGTGGTCGAAATCGGCCAATGCTTCAGCCAGCTTGCCGACGCGGAAGCGCGTGATAGCGCGATTGTAATACGCTCCGGCGCTGCCCGAATCGCTGGCGATAGCGAGAGCGAAATCGGCTTCGGCGTGTTCATAGTCACTTTTGGCGAACCAGGCGTTGCCGCGTTCGAGGTAAGAGTTTGCCGTAGTTGTGCGCGAAGTTAGTGGTTGCGCTGTGGCTGTCGCCAGCCAGCAGCAGAGGACTTGGCAGATGATGAAGGTCGTCAGGCTTTGTCGGTAGTTCATTTTACTCCTTCTGGATTCAGGCTTGTGCGCGGGTGTGTCGCTCCCTGCGATGGCGCAGTGACACATCCGCGCACCATTCGGATTGCTAAGCAGTGTTAGCGCGGCGGCGGGTTGACGGGCGTTATTGCGGCGGCGTGATGCTCTTGCATTGATCCGGCAGCGGTTCGACTTTGATGCGCGTGCCGCGAATTGTGGTGCAGCGGCTGAAGATTAGATTGCCGTTGGGATCGCGTCGCTCACCATTGGCAACGCCGACGTAAGTGTCTCTCCCGGTCAGCGTCGTCCGCACGCGCACTGTTAGAATGCCCTCAAAATTGCCCATCGCATCGAAGAGGTCTTCTTTGAAAGTAGAGGCGAATCTATTCCCGCCGAGGTGCTCCCAGACGCCGTGTTGTTTGCTGAACGGGCGGGTCCGGTCGGAGCCGAAAGACCCGCCGCCGCGTGAGAAGGTGGTGTAAGCGTGAAAGGACGGGGGTTGCGGCACGCCGGGCGGGACGACAGGGGTGACGACTGCATCCCACGAGCCTTCCAGTAATTGCGCCTGCTGACAGCGCCAGTTACAACGTTCATGCGAAGATTCCGAATGTGCGCTGTCCTGCTCTCCATTGGTAGGCGGCTCGCTTGATTGGGCGTGCAGGAACACGGTCGAGATGGCTAGTACCGCGACCAGCGTCAATGCGAAGAAGATGCTTTTTGCGGTCAGGGAATTGGGCTGTTTCATTTACTCTCCTTTGGGTTAAGGGCAGCGGTAGGCTATACTTGCCGCCTGCACATACATTTACTCGGCGCTAATGGGAGCGCCATTGGGTTGAGCAACTTTTGCTCTCACCTATAGAAACGGGAAGCCGTTGCGAAAAACCGCACAGCCGCGCAAAAAAATTATGGAGACCTCGTCACAATCGGTCAGTTATTTGTTGCAACGCTGGAGCGGAGGCGACCGGGCAGCGCTCGACCAGTTATTGCCACTGGTTTATGACGAACTGCACCGCATGGCGCGGCGTTACATGCAACAGCAACCCGACGGTCACACGCTGCAAACGACGGCACTGATCCATGAAGCTTATTTGCGATTGATGGGACAGGAAGAAAAATATTGGGAAAATCGCGCCCATTTCTTTGGCGTGGCAGCGCAGGCGATGCGTCACATCCTGGTGGATTACGCCCGTGCACGGCAGACAGCCAAACGCGGAGGCGAAGCGCGCACCGTCACGCTGGATGAGGCCGTCTTCGTTTCGGACGAACGCGCCGCAGAGGTGGTGGCGTTGGATGACGCGCTGGTCGAACTCGCCCGACTTGCGCCCCGACAAAGGAGCGTCGTCGAATTGCGTTATTTCGGCGGCCTAAGCGTGATAGAAATAGCCGAGGTCTTGCAGGTCTCGACTGACACGGTGACACGCGACTGGAATCAGGCGAAGGCTTGGCTGTATCGTGCGCTCAATCGCCGCGACTGAGAAATATGACCTCCAAACAATATGAAAAAATTGGTCAGCTTTACCACGCTGCGCTGGAGCGTGCGCCAACCGAACGCGTCGCCTTTCTCGCCGAGGCTTGTGGCGCAGACAAAGCATTACACAACGAAGTGGTTTCCCTGCTTGCTGCACATGCGCAAGCCAGTACTTTTATTGAAAGGCTACCGGATGATCTTGCGGCGGGCTGGCAGGCGGCTGCCATCGCATTGCCGAAGCAAAGCTTTTCTCATTATCGAATGCTCTCACCATTAGGCCAGGGCGGCATGGGCGAAGTCTGGCTCGCCGTAGACACGCAGCTTGGTCGCAAGGTCGCTGTCAAATTATTACCCACTGAATTTACGCACGAGGCCGAACGCGTGCGGCGTTTCGCTCAGGAAGCGCGCG
>JAYSTY010000259.1:0-7510 GCA_043719385.1 Blastocatellia bacterium
GTGTTTGCGGCCAAATACGACAACGGCATTCGCACCGCTTCTCTATTCCGACGTTCTAAAGCCAGTGCATCAACCGGTAAGCCAGCAACATCAAGAGCATAAATTTTGACGCCGCCGCGTGTCGCCGCATCCGTCAGCACATCAAGATTTGTTAGTGGTTCACCAGAAAAATTACCACCCATCAGGAAGCCTTCTGAGAGCAACACCATCACTTTACGTTCAGGCAAAGTGCGCAAATTCCTCAATATTTCCAGCATCGAAGTGAATGTCTGTGTCGAGATGATTTGATTTTGCTGATAAATCATCCGGGCTTCTGCTTCAAAAAGTCGCCCACCAAACCTGTCTGGTGCGCTGGCTTCAGCATTGTTCTCGAATACTTTTCCTGGCGTAGAGTTTCCCCCCATCATTTTCAAGACATCACCCTGCCCATTGGCAATCAACGCCGCTTCAAGAGGTAAAAATTTATATCTTAGCTCTTCAATTTTGACTTCAAAAATCTGCCGCATATGTATTAATGACAGCCGATTGACAGCCCTTCGCAACAAGGTTCGATCTGTCGTAAATTGCTGAAAAAATCCTAACTGACCGCTGGTCGTAGCAACTGCCACCTGATCTTCATCGCCAAGTTGTTCATTAATAAATTTCAGTAAAGCCGCCTTAGCCTGAATTACATTTTCAGGATTGATATGCAAATCATCAATTGCCAGCACGATGTAACGAGGCTGTGTGCGAGCCTGACCGCCAGCATTCACAGGATTCGCTGCGCTGGCTTTTTGCTCTGAGGTGATTTTGCTCACTGATTGACCCGGAACCTGATTCACTGAGAAGCCGGTTATTTTTTGCGCCTGATCATTTTCCAACAAGACAAAATCGGATTGCTTCAGGTCTGGCACAGGGCGACCATTTTTATCAGTCACAATCACATCCAACTGCACGACATCGGTGTTGATTCGAATCACATCGTCCTGAGGGTCATTGGATTTTTTCCTGCGATCTTTTTGTGCAAACGGTGTGAGAGCAATAACGAGAATGAGAAAAGTCAACATGCATACGCGAATTAACCAATGGCGAGAGAGCATCGCTAAACCTCCTGAGAAAAGGGAAACGCCAAAGGGGTGGCGGCCTCAAATGTAACTTACTTCATTATGACGAACAATCGTTCCTGGGCAATGTCCTGTCCCTGCATTGCCACAATCCGCAGATCGTACTTTCCGGCAGCAAGATTTTCGAGCGGCAAGGTGACGATATGCGCAATGTGTCCCGCAGCATCAGCCGCTGGCAATTCTAACGGCGAACCGCCAAGCAATTTTCCGTCCTGATAAATTCGCAGTTCAGCTTTGATCGGAGTTTTATTTTCCGGCGCACTATAGATTTTGAAATACAATGGCAGGCGCGCATTTTCTTTCGTCAACCCGACTTCGCCCACGAAGGCTGTAATTTTTTTCTGACCAACAATCAACGGATCATCCTGATTTTCAGCCGGCTTCACCGCCTCCGTTTTTTTGATGACAACAAGGCTGCTCATTTTCAACGCGGCTTTGCTGTCCGGGATAAAGAGAACTTCTGTCGCGGCACTGATTTTATTGGTCTCGTGATCGAACCAGGCCGTTTCCAATGAATATCTTCCCGGCGCTAAATTCAGGTCGCGCAGATACACAACATTGGCAGCTTTGACCAGCGGCAAGCGGTCAAGCGTGCCAGCGAGCAGAAATGTCTGTCCCAGCTTTTGCACGATTTGCCCGTTGGCATCTTTCACCACCGCCAGCACTGAAAATCGTGAGCGATAAGTTTTCTTTGCGGCATCTTCTTTGAAAGTGAAATTGTTGGCAGAAGTTTCCAGAATAATTCGTTGCTGGACGCCTTCAGCCGTAGAATCAAAGCGCAGCTTCGCCACTTTGTAATCGAACGCATGCGGTTTTGTTTCGGCATTCAACGCCGCCAGCATCGGCATTTCGTAGCCCATCACCGTCACGCCATCTGGTGTTGGTGGGACAGCAAAATATCCATTGCGTGTTTGTAACGTAATTCCATGCCGCGAAGTTTTTACGACAATTTTACGGAAGCGTCCATCGTATGATGAAATTTGCGGGGCATAAAAAACTTCATAATATCCAGCGATGTCAGCCGCAACTTTTTGCATGGCTTTGCGTGCGTCATTGGTATTCGCAATCAAAAATCCGCCAGTGCTTTCGGACAAATCACGCATTAATCCTTGTAAATCTGAAACTGTCGCATCCATCACCATTTGCTCCGAACCAAATCCCATCCCATCGCCACCAGAAGTCATCATGGCCTGGCTCGTGGCCCCAACCATCGCGATCAGGCCGGCGCCTGCACCATTCCCACTGCTGTTCAGCCCGCGCGCATCAATCGAATAAATACTGACATTCGCACGATTGGCTTCGCTGCGTAAGGTGTCAAAAATATCTTTCGAGTCAGCCGAAATATGCATGCCTTCCGCAATATACAGCATCGTTTTCCTGGCCTGCAAAGATTTTTGCCCCCGCACCAGCGCGAGCAAGGCATACAGCGATGTCCGCCCAAAAATATCGCGTTGGGCGCTATCAGCCAGCGTTAACATGTTCAGCATTAAGCGGGATTGTTGCGCTTCAATTTGCTTTCCAATGTCAGGCGCTTGATTGGCGAGTGCGCCTCCGGTTGGCCTGGCTTCTTGTGTCGTGCGCACAAATTTTTGTAATTCGTCCCGAATCTGATTTGAGGTCTCGGCAAATTTTTTGTACTCAGTCCCGGTGATTTTCAAAATCGCGGCGCGTAATTTTTCACGGTCATTCGTGAATTCCTGAACGGCATAGGCGCGCCGATTCGCGGTGTAAACACAAATCAAAGTATTCGGTTGCAGTTGCGACTCAAGAAAATCCAGGGCTGCCTGCTGGGCCAGCCGCCGCGAATCATTGGTAGATAATGAATCAAACACCATCGTCACTAAACGCATTTGCCGCGCTGGATCAAACGATAATTTTTTGGTTGATTTGACCGAGCCGATTTCCTCACTTTCAGCGATGCTCGCGCCATCCAGTAAGCGAAAATTTGTAACCGCCTGTTTTACGCCATCTTCGGTGATTTCGATTTCGTCGGGTTTCAGGTCTTTGACAAAATTCCCTTTTTTATCTCGCGCAATGATGTCCAGTAATACTTCGCTGGATTCCACTTTGACAGGTTGTTGCGCCTGTAATTTTGTCATCAGGAAATTTGTAACCAGTAAGATGGCCAGTACCGATAAAATTATTTTTTTTGTCATAAACTCTCCTGCGGGATTGGCTGTAGACCTCAATGATTAGTTTTGCCGATTGACTATACGGCAATCTTAGCAGACCTGGCTTTTAATGTAACCTTTTTAGCGAGTCGCTACGGCTGGAAAAAATATCCAGTAGCCTCAAAAAATAATGATATGCTAGAATTTCAAAGCTTCCTGACTACGATCATCCAATCCGCCCCACAAACAATTATTAATGAAAAGTCATGTTCAGATTATCGCTGTCGAAGTTAACAATACAGAAGTCTCAATTGGATTAAAGCAAACATTTGCGGCGCTCGGAATCATTGGGGTAATTGTTTTATCGGCAACCTTTTTTGCGTATCGGGGAAATGATGTCGGTGAATTACCAACCTTACTCACTCGCTTCCTCACAGAGCTTACATCGGCAAAAATTCTGACGCTCGGCGGCTTACTCAAAGCACTTGAAAGCACGATGGTTGCAGCGCTGATCGTCTTTGCCTGGTTTGGTTTGGGCGCAAGTGTTTTCAGATTGCTTAAAGTTGAAATTACTGAATCTCCTTTACCACTAACCCTTGCACTATATTGCGCAAGTGGCGCGAGTCTCTGGTCGCTGCTTTGGTTTGGGCTGGGGATTGCGCAATTATTTCGCGCATCATGTGCGTTGTTGTTATTGCTCATTGGACTTTTATTGGCAGGCTATGAGGGTTTGAAAATTTACAAAATAAAAAGGGACAGTGAAGAAAATAGCTTCGCCTGGTTTGCAAAAACTACAATAATTTTTATTCTTTTCCCTGTCCTTCTCGCGTTCATTTCGGCGCTGGCTCCGACCCTGGGCAAAGACGCGATGGTTTATCGGCTCGCCGTACCAAAAGCCTGGTTGGTCGCGGGCGGGATGGTTGATGTTTCCACCAATATTTTTAGCCATCTTTCATTCGGCGCAGAAATGAATGGCGTTTGGGCGATGCTGCTGGCGAATTTTATCAACCCTGAAATTGCGGAGACGGCGTTTGGGCTGGTCGCGTTGGCCTCATTTCCTTTGCTGCTCTTAGCCGTTTATGGACTTGCGCGACAATGGTGGCTGCCCCGCGATTGGGCTTTGCTGGCAGTATTGATTGTCGCTGCAATTCCTACGATGTATCAGGTTGCCGCGTCAGGTTATGTAGACCACACGCTGGCTTGGTACGTGACCCTGGCGATTTACGCCGCCGGGAAATGGTGGCAATCACAAAGCCGAAGTTCTGCCATCATTCTGGCTTTGTCGCTGGGCGCAGCCTTCGCGGTGAAATTAATTGCGCTCTTTGCCTTTGTTCCACTCTTTATCATTATCCTTTTCAAGGTTCGCGCCCTGCAAAACGAAGGTGCAACGACTGGCAATACTGTTTTGATGAAAGGGTTGGCAATTCTTGCAGCGGCAGGAGTATTGGCGAGTCCCTGGTACATGCGCGTCTGGCTGAAAACCGGTAGTCCGATGTTCCCCTTCTATGCACATTTATGGAAGGGAAGTGCGCCAGGCTGGGACGCAGAACGGTCTGCGTTGTCAGGTCAGTTGATGAGAAATTATGGTGGAGCCAATAAGGGAATCGTTGATTATTTGCTCACTCCGTTGCATTTGTCATTGCAGGCGCAACCGGAAATTCCCGCTTATTTTGATGGCGTTCTGGGCATCTCATTACTTTTAGGTTTGCCTTTGCTGGCTTGGGGATTATGGCGAATGGCGATTCGCTCTGAAATAAAAATTGCAGTTTCCATGGCGGGTGGCTGGTATCTCTGCTGGCTATTTACCAGTCAGCAATTGAGATTTCTTTTGCCGATTTTGCCCGCGTTGGCGCTTACGATTATTTTTGTTATCGCTCAAGTCGATTCGTCCCGTAAAGGTAAAAATAATATTTTCAAAGCTGTCATCTTCGCCAGCGCCTGGCCCGGATTATTAGTTATTTTGTCGTGGTTTTTGGCAGTAAATCCGGTGCGTGCAGCATTAGGCGGAGAACCGCGTGATTCGTATTTAGAGCAACGATTGGATTATTATTCATACTACAAAATCATCAATCGAGATTTGCCCAAAGAGGCGCGTGTGTGGCTGATTAATCTGCGCAATGACACCGTTCATTTGGAGCGGCAGTATTTGGCGGACTTTGTTTTTGAAGATTACACGCTCACAAAATTCGTGCAGGAATCCGCTTCGCTGTCAGAGTTGAGAGGGAAAATAAAACAGTTGGGAGTTACGCATATCCTGATTCGCACGGATGTGTTATTGGATTATGCGCGTTCGCCAATTGTAGATGAAAAAAAATCAACCGCACAGAATGAGGAAAAGCTAAACCTCTTAAAATCTTTGTTATCGGAAGAAGTGAAAGTTTTGCAGAGTGACACGAAATTCATGCTGGTGGAATTGCCATTAACACCATCGGCTCGAACGTGGTTCTGATAACGCACGTAATTTTTAGATGACCATGACGACAAAATTATATTGGGAAGATTCGCATCTCGCCGAATTTAGCGCTTCAGTTATTGATTGCTTCGAGCAGGATCATACAAGTGTTGTTATGCTGGATCAAACAGCGTTTTATCCGCTGGGAGGTGGACAGCCCTGCGATACGGGAATGATTGGCTCTGCACGAGTCAACGCTGTCAGCAGCAATGATGACGGCATAGTTTTTCATCACCTGGATTCTGGCTTTAAATTTACAAAAGGCGAACTCATAAACTGCAAAATTGATTGGGCGCATCGTTTGGAGATGACGCAGCAGCACACCGGGCAACATATCTTGTCGCAAGCTTTCTTCCAACTTTTCGGCGCCGAAACACGCGGGTTTCGCATCAATCAAAATTATTCTGAGATAGACCTTGCGCTGGAACTTCAGCCGGAAGAAATTCCCGCAGCCATTCAACAGGCGGAAGACTTTGCCAATACAATTGTTTTTGAGAATCGAGAAATTCGTACACATTTAGTTACTCCTGAAGAAGCGGCGAAATTTCCACTCCGCAAAGAAAATTTTATTTCAGATTGTGTGCGTGTCGTTGAAATAGCCGATTTCGATTGGTCGCCCTGTGGTGGAACGCATGCACGTCGAACTGGTGAAGTTGGTTTGCTTGCCATCAAAAGCTGGGAACGCGCTAAGAAAATGACACGTATCCAGTTTGTCGGCGGCATTCGCGCTTTGCAGGATTATCGCGCCGCGAATAATATCGCCCATGCGATTGCCCGTAAATTCAGTGTTGCTCGTGATGCTGCGCCAAATGCTGTTAACCGCCTGTTTGATGAACATAAAATCTTTGCACAACAAATCAAAACTTTGTCTGAAATTACGCTTAAAATTGAAGCGCAGGAATTATTGCAATCCGGTGAAATCGTCAATGGTATAAAAATAATTGCCAGAATTTTTGAGCAACGAAACTTAGATGAACTGAAAATGATAGCTCATAAATTAGTGGAAATGCCTTCGCTCATCGCCTTACTTGCAGCGCGTGAAGCTGGTGTGGCGCGGTTGGTTTTTGCTCGCTCAGCGAATCTTGATTTGGCAATGGGCGCTTTGATGCGGGAAGCCTGTCAGAGGATTGAAGGCAAGGGCGGCGGGACAGCAGATTTTGCGCAGGGTGGCGGGACTAACGTCAGCGAGTTGGAAAATATGATGGCTGAAATGATTGCCAAAACAAAAAAGGCAAAGTGACGAAATACTTTGCCTCTTTAAAATTACCTTCATAATTAAAGTTAAGGTTTATCCTTTGGTTTTTCTGTATCCGTTTGACCACTGCGGCGCAATGTTGGGCGTTCAGTCTTTTCAGGTTGTCCACTTGGTGGCGTCGCTGAATCAGTTGTTGGAGTACTTGAACCCGCTTCAGGTGTTGTGCCATCCGGTGAATTTGGCTGGCGACGTTTCAGTGTTGGGCGCTGACCATCGCGGTCGCTATTTGTCCCACCGTTCCTGGCGCTGATGCTCTTTGAATTTGTGATCGAAATCAGGCGACCCTTGACGCGATTAAAATCTGAAGTGTTGATCGTATATTCACTGCGATCAGGGAAGCGCGCCAATAACGCATTGACCTTATCAATACGGTCATCAACGACCGGATGAGTACTGAAAATTTTTGCAATGGTGCCAGGTTTCTTTTTCTCCTTGGTTTGAAGCTTCTCGAAAAATGTTGCCATCGCATGTGGGTCGTAACCAGTTGCCCAGAGATATTGGACGGCTAACATATCCGCTTCTTCTTCGGCTGAACGGGAAAATTTCAGGAACCCCAGAGGAATTAAAATCCCTGCTCCCTGGCGTGCCA
>JAYSTY010000260.1:0-3092 GCA_043719385.1 Blastocatellia bacterium
GGTGACAATGGCTACGACGATGCCGTCGCGGGCGCGGACTTCCTGAATATTCGACAGGGTTTTTTCGTAGCGCAGTTTTGATTTTTCGTCGTCGGAATCGAGCGTGTTGATGACGACTACGGGCAGGCGCGAATCAATCAACGCGTTCGGGCCATGCTTCATTTCTCCGGCGGCGTAACCTTCCGCGTGAATGTAGGAAATTTCCTTCAGCTTTAATGCGCCTTCGAGTGCAATGGGGAAGTTTATGCCGCGTCCGAGGTAGAGAAAATCGCTCGACAAGACGAAATGTTTTGAGAGGTCTTCGTAATCAATGCTTGGATCGTTGAGCAATTTTTCCATCTTCACAGGCAATTCGGATAAATGACGAACGTGCCATTTTAATTGCTCTTCGGTGAGCGTGCCGCGTTCTTGCGCTAAGTACAGCGCGAACAAATAGGCCGCGACCATTTGCGATGTGAAGGCTTTGGTTGACGCTACGCCAATTTCCGGGCCGGCGTGCGTGTAAATTGTGCCGTCGGCTTCACGCGTCATCATTGCGCCTTGCACGTTACAAATTGCGATGGAGCGGCAGGCTTTTTCTTTCGCCTCACGCAAGGCTGCGAGCGTGTCCGCCGTTTCGCCGGATTGCGAAATCACCATCATCAAAGTGCTCGGTGTCAGGATCGGATTGCGATAGCGAAATTCCGAGGCGTAATCCACTTCGACGGGAACGCGCGCGAGTTCTTCGATCAAATATTTGGCGACCAATGCTGCGTGCCAGGCCGTGCCGCACGCCGCGATTTTGATGTCGCTGAAGCTGCGAAAATACGCTGCGGGAATATTGATTTCATCCAGATAAACGTGGCCTGTATCAAGCGACACACGATTTTGCGTAGTGTCACGAACAGCGCGTGGTTGCTCATAAATTTCCTTGAGCATGAAATGCTTGAAGCCACCTTTTTCCGCCTGAATCGGGTCCCACGTGATGCGCTGAACTTGAGGCTTCACGATTTCGCCTTTGGCGTTTTCGACCTTCACACCTTCGCGGGTCAGCACTGCCATTTCGCCATCGCCGAGGAAAAACATATTGCGTGTGTGCTGCAAAATTGCGGGGATGTCGGAGGCGACAAACGATTCGCCTTCGCCTAAGCCGATCACGACCGGAGGCCCTAAACGTGCGGCGACAAGCTTGTTTGGTTCGTCGGCGGAAATTGCTACGAGTGCGTAAATGCCGCGAATTTCTTTGAGCGTCGCACGGAACGCACTTTCCAAACCGAGGTCAGGATTTTGGCGGAGATGTTTTTCGATCAGGTGCGCGATGACTTCGGTGTCGGTTTCGGATTGAAAGCGATGATCGTTTTTTTGCAGCTCGCGTTTGAGTTCCAGATAATTTTCGATGATGCCGTTGTGGACTACACAAATGCGACCATCGCTGGAACGATGCGGGTGCGCGTTCTCTTCGGTTGGTCTTCCATGTGTTGCCCAGCGTGTATGACCCAGGCCGTAATCACCATCAATCGGGTTTTTCGCCAGGACATTTTCGAGGTTGCGCAGCTTGCCCTCGGCGCGGCGCACATGCATTTCGCCGTCGCGGTTGACGACTGCGATTCCGGCTGAATCGTAGCCGCGATATTCCAATTTTCTGAGACCTTCGATGACGACATCTACGACTTGCTGATTTCCAACGTACCCAACTATTCCGCACATAAAAAAACTCCTAAAAATCAAAAGGCTTCACGCCAAATCAAAAGGCAAATATCAAAAGGCAAAAGTGGGATTCGGAGGCAAAGCCATTTCTGAAATTCTTAAATTAAGTGCCGACCTTTTGCCCTTTGCCTTTTGATATTTGCCTTTTGATTTATTTCAGCTTCTTCTTCACTTTCGCCGGAACGCCAGCGACTAAGGTATCTTCCGGCACATCTTCGATAATCACCGAACCTGCCGCCGACATTGCGCCGCGCCCGACTCTGACGGGAGCGATGAGCATTGTGTCCGAGCCGATTTTCACATCATCCTCGATAATTGTCTGATGTTTATTTTTGCCGTCGTAATTGCACGTCACTGTCGCCGCGCCAATGTTGACGCGCTCGCCAATCGTAGCGTCGCCCAAATATGTCAGGTGCATGGATTTTGACTTTTTGCCAAGTTTGGTTTTTTTGAGTTCGACGAAATTACCGACGACGGCTTCTTCGTCTAAGACTGCGTGCATGCGCAAATGCGCGAATGGCCCGACTTTATTATTTGCCGTGAGCTTACTGTCTACGATTACGCACGAATTATTGACGGTGCAATTGTCGCCAATTTCAACGTTGGTCAGGTGCGACCACGAATGGATTTCGCAATTGCTGCCAATGTGCGAACGACCTTCAATAATGACCTGGGGATGAATAGTTGTGTCGCGTCCGATTTCGACATCGGTGTCAATGTAGGTCGAATCAGGATCAACGATGGTGACGCCTTCAGCCATCAATTTTTGCAGAATCTCCGTGCGCAATTTTTTCCAGCCCAACGCGATTTCGGCGCGTGTGTTGTAGCCTTGCAATTCGGCTTCGTCGTCGTGCAAAACGGTTCCGACCGAAAGCCCGTCGCCGCGCAAAATCATCGGCACATCCGTCAAATAATATTCGCCCTGTGCGTTGTTCGTCGTCAGGCGATCTAAGGCTGTGAGCAATTTAGGAACGTCAAAACAATAAAATCCAGGATTCACTTCTTTGATTAATTTTTGTTCAGGTGTGCAATCTTTGTCTTCGACGATTTGCGCGAATTGCCCGTCGGCGTCGCGCACGATGCGACCATACGCGGGCGGGACTTCCATCTTGATCGTGATGAGCGTTGCCGCGTGTTTGCCGGATTCATGTTCAGCAATTAATTTTTTCAGCGTTGCAGGTTTTACTAACGGAGCGTCGCCATACAGCGCCAGCAAAATTCCGTTCGATTCTTTAAATGCTTCGCGGGCGCTCATCACGGCGTGGCCTGTGCCGCGTTGCTCCGTTTGCATAGCGAAATACAAACGATCCGCGAATTCAGCAGGCACAGCGGCGTGGGCTGCGGCTTCGACCTGATCAGCCTGATGACCGACCACGACCACAATTTTTTCAGGCTTGAGCGCCACC